>JABFRG010001151.1 GCA_013141295.1 Polyangiaceae bacterium | reverse complement strand
GAAAGGCGCGAGACTCGAAAGTCCCGCGCCTTGGCGAAGCTGGAGGGCTGGGTTCGCTCAGCTGCCGTCCGCACAGCCGCCGTTGTGGCAGCAGTTCTCACACCGGCAGGGAGGAAGCCAGGGGAGGACGGCCTTGATGTCCGTGGGGATCTCCACGGTGAGGACTTCGAGCTCTTCTTCCTGGGTGTCGTTCTGCGGGTTCTGGTTGTTCATGTGAAGCTCCTGAGTTCGGGGACGATTCCCTCGAGTCCGTGCTGATGCAGTCCGCGTGCCGCGCGCAAAAACCCAAGAAGTGCCGAGAAAACGCGACTTCGGGGCGACCTGTGGGTACCCGCGTTCCCAAGCTTCACTCCCCTTTGCCCTTCGCGACTGCGCGCCCCTTCCCTTTGCTGCGCTGCATCCACTCTTTCGTGCGCGTCCGTGCGTCGGCATACCGTTCGCACGTGCTCTTCGCATGACCGCCCACCTCCTCGCGCATCCCGCTCCGGCTGCCTGGCTTTCGGAGCTCATGGACCTCCCGGTGGGAGGCCTCCACGAGAAGCTCGCGAAGCTCCGGCTCTCCCGGAGCCCCGAAGAAAGCACCCGCCTGCTCGGCGAGGTGAAGAAGTATCTGGTCATCGCCAACGTCGAGACCGAGCACGAGGTGCCCATGTTCTCCAGCCGCGTCGACGAGATCTGGCACCAGCTCGTGCTGTTCACCGCGCAGTACCAGGCCATGTGCGATCGCTTCTTCTCGAGCTTTCAGCATCACGACCCGCGGGAGACCTCGGAGACGCGGCCCGACGCGGACGGCGGCGGTCGCAAGAAGCTCGACTTTCATGCATTTTGCACGCGTTACGAAGCGATCTTCGGCGCCCTCGACGACGCCTGGTTCGAGGACCGCGGCCTCGCCCAGGACACCCGCGTGGAGCGCGCCCTCTGGGGGCGACCGCTGGCGCTCCGGCGCACCGAGCGCGCGTTGGAGGTGGTGCTCCAGCGGGACGAGCCGGTGGTGCTGTGCCGCATGCCCCTGCGCATGGGAGACTCCGTCGCTGCCTTGATGGACGGGACCACGCGCTACGTGCGCGAGCTCCCGCTCGAAGGAGAGGAGCGCCTTTCGCTCTGCCGGCCACTCCTGGCCATCGGCGTGCTCCGGGTGGTGCCGTGAGCGCGCGGTCGATCGCGGAGCTCGTCTCCACCACGACGGGACCCGACCTCCCGCTGCCGGGCGAGCCGCGTCGCGCCACCCAGGACGCGGTGTTCGCCGTTCGTCAGGCGGTCGCGGGGGCCCTCGGCGAGGCGACCTTCCTGGTCGACTGCGTGCGCGCCGAGCTGCGGCGCGTGGAGGCAGCCGACCCCACCGCGGGTCTCGCGCCCTTCGCGACCTCGGACGACGGCCGCTTGCAGCTGGCCTTCGGCTACTGGGCGCCGCGGAGCGGAACCGGGCCGCACGAGCACATCGACTGGACCGTGACCGCGGTGGTCCACAACCAGCTCGACGTGACCACGTACCACTACCGCGCGCTGGCCGAAGAAGGGCGCCTGGTTCCCAAGAACCACTTCTCCGCGCAGCGGGGCAAGGCCGGGCAGATTCACGAGCCCTGCATCCATGCGCCGGAGAACCCCACCGGCGCGTGGTCGCTCACCCTGCACGTGCTCGGTCCCAACGAAGACGGCACACTGGGGCAGCGGCGGCCAGACCTCACCCGCTTCGACACGCCCGCGCCCGCGGCCACCGAAGGCGAACGACGTTGGCACCGGGCCCGTGCGCAAGACGAGCAGCAAGCGGTGCTGGTGGAGGCGCTCGCGGCGTTCGGCGGTGAGGCCGCGACGCAGACCCTCGAAGAGCTGGCTTCGGGCGCTTCGCATCCCACGAGGTACGCGGCACGGCGGGCGCTGGTGGCCCACGAGGGTGCGATCCCGAGCGCGCCTTCGGTGGAGCTGGACACCGTGCTGGTGGAGCGCCTGCCCGTGCCGCTTCGCGTGCACGAAGTCGGCACCCGCGCGGTGCTTCGCCTGGGAGACGCGGAAGACGCGCTCGTGCTCATGCGAACGCCGCGGAAGGCTGCGGCCGCACTGCAATTCGTGTCCGAGAGTCGCACCCTCCGCGCGAGAGACCTCCCGGGTCCGCTGAGCGATGCGGACCGCCTGGCTCTGGGCCGCGCCCTCTACTCCATCGGTCTCTATCATCCGGAGGCTCCGTGAACGCAGCAACTGCGTGCATTCTACACACCCGCGATTCTCTCGATTTCGTGGCGCGGGGCCTCGCGTTCACGTGCCCCAAGGTGGAGGCGAGACTCCTCGACGAGGACGTGGTCGACACCGCCGAGGAGGCAGCGCTCCTGTTCCGCGAGGTGAAGCGCTTCCTCGTGCTCTCCCGGAGCATGGCCATCCCCTGCCCGATGGTATCCATGCGGGTGGACGCCGGCTGGCACGCGTTCCTGATGTTCACCGCCGACTACGCGGATTTCTGCCACCGCGCGCTGGGGCGCTTCATGACCCACGATCCGGGTGCGCCGCGGATGGCTTCGCTGCGCGACACGATGCCGGAGATCGAGGTCGGCGACCTCGCTGCGGCGCAACCCGAAGACCCGCGCACCCTCTTCGCGCGCGAGTACCAAGCGCTCTACGGTGAGCCACCGGGCGAGATGTGGCAAGACGAGCGCGCGGTGCACGCCCATCGGCGCATCAAGAATCCAGGCGCCGGCCAGCAGCGGGTTCGCCGCGAGGATGCCAAGGTGGCGCTCCTGGGCGAGCGCGGCGAAGTGCGGGCTCGCATGGCGGCGCGGGCGGAGCCGGCGCTGGCGTTCATCGCGGACCACCGACGCTTCTACGTGCGTGAGCTTCCGGGCCTCGCGCGGGAGGCCGACGCGGTGGCGCTGGTTCGCGCGCTGGTGGCCAGCGGCACCCTGGAGCTGTGCATCTGACGGGTACCAACTTCGGGCCCAAGGCCACAGCCGACCCGGTGTCCAACGGGCAATGTGGCGGCCTGCGTTGGCATGCACGTTTCTTGCGGCGTGCGCCGGGGCTGCGGAGCCTCCGGTGCGATCCGCCTCGGCGCCGCGGTTCTCGGTAGCTCCGAGCGACGATCCGCGGCCGCGCCCACCGATCGCGCCCGAGGTGGCATGCGTCGACCTGTGGGAGCGTGGGCTCTCCCGGGAGAACGATCTCCCGACGGCGGTGCTCAAGGCCCGCATCGGCATCCACAGCAGCCAGGTCACCTGCGACGAGGGCACCTGCACGCTGGTCGTCGACTACCGCTACCGCATCGGCTGGTACGATCTCGAGCTGCACGACGAGATGCGCGCCCAGCGCGAGGTCACGGCCTCCTGCACGCGGCTCTTCATGAGCGGCATCGTCGGGCTCCGCACGCTGCCCACCTGGCGCATGGCCCACCCTTCGCACGCGGAAGCGGTGCGCGCCTTCCAGAGCGCCTTCGACGTGGAGCCGCGGGAGTTCCTGCTCGTGGAGGGGCACCCTACGATGCGCCTCGATCGCGTGCTCGGCGCCGATCCGGTGCACGGCCGCTGCGGAATCTTCAGCCTCGATCTCGTCACCGGCGAGCGGAGCGAGGCGCCGCGCCCATGCGGACCCCCGGCGCCACGTCCACCGCTCATGTGCGGCGACGATCCGCACATGGGTGGACGCTGCCGCGGCCGCGACTGATCAGTCCCGCACCAGATGCACTGCGTCCTGGCGTTGGCGCATTGCATCGAGCGAGGCGCCGTCCTGGGCCACACCTTCGAGGCGCATGGTGGCGCGCGCTTCGGCGCCGCTCTCGGCTTCCTTGGCCACCACCCCGAGGATGCCGTTGGCATCCAGCTCGAAGGTGACCGCGATGCGCGCATGCTCGGTGCTCGGGACCTGGATGCCGCCGAGCTCCAGCTCCCCGAGGAAGGTGTTGCCCTCGAAGCGTACGTGCTCGCCCTGGGCGACGCGCACGAGCACCCGCGCCTGGCCGGCACGCGCCGCGCGAAACGTACGGGTCTTCTGGCAGGGCACCGGCGTGTTGGCACCGAGCAGTACGTCGGAGTACCCGCCCGCCGTCTCGATGCGCAGACTGAGCGGCGTCACGTCGATGAGCAGCGAGGAGTGCTCGCGCATGGTGACGGCACTGCCGGCCGGCGCCGAGAGCACCCGTGGCTCCTCGCGAATGACCACCGGTCGGGGCGCCATCATGGGCCCGAGCGAAAGGGGCTTCTCTGGTGGGCGCGACGGCGCGCTCACGAAGTCGAGGTCGAGGGTGAACGGCAGCGAGCCTTCGGTTTGCGTTCGCGTCGACGGGCCCACGGGCACGATTTCCGACGACTCCACCGAGACAGAGATGGAAGGATCCTCTGCCGGCGGTGACGAGAGCAACGTCGCCGGCGGACTGCTGAAGATCGGGGGCACGGTGGGCTCCGGATCGTCGGCCGGATGCGCGTCGGCGGCGTGGACCGGGGCCACTGCCCGGGTGGGCTCCGGATCGTCGACCGGAGGCGGCGCGCGCAGCCCTGTGGGCGAAGGAGCCACACGCGTGCGTTCGCGATCCGGCGCATCGAAGGAGAGCGATGCACCACGGCGGGGCAACGGCGCCACCGGCGCAGGAGGAGCAGCCAAGGCGCGCGTGGTGTCGTCGGTGCCGGTGCGTGCGATCTCGGCGGCCGCGGGAACCTCCACGGGCGGCGCCGGGACGGTGGCGCGGTGGTTCGGGATGGTGAAGTCCGGCTCCATCATCAGGGTCGGAACGCGCGCGCGCATGGCCGGCACCAGGCCCACCTGACCGAGGACTACGGACTTATTGGCGACCGCGGCCGGCAGCTCCGCAGAAGGTTCCTCTTCGCTCGGATCGCGCGCGGCGAGCGAGAAGCCCTCCGCGTCTTCCACCGGCTTGGGCGGCCGCTGCGTCACCGCCTCGTGGGTGTCTTCGCGGGGTAGCGCGCCCTGCACGAACGTCTCGCGCGCGCGCCGCACCATCTCGGTGGCGAGTCGCACCTTGGGCGCCTCCTTGGTGGCCGGGCGCACCTTGCGCACGCGACCCTTCAAGGCATGGGCCTGGATGCCGGCCCCGATGGCCACGGCTTCGTCGGGGTTGATGTGCTGCGTGGGCTTGCGGCCGAAGAACTCCTCCACCCGGCGCGCGACCAGGGGCATCACACTGGAGCCGCCCACCAGGAATACCTGGTCGATGCCGGCGGCGTCGAGACGCGCGGCCCCCAGCGCCCGGGCGCACACGGCGATGGCGCGATCGACGAACGGCATGGCGAGCGCTTCCAGCTCCGCGCGGTGCAGCGCCACGTCGAGGGAGAGCTCGCGGCCCCCCACCCCGAGGGCGATGCCTTCGAGCTTGCGTTGCACCGCGAGCGTCGACGAGAGCGCGCACTTGAGGCTCTCGGCTGCAAAGCGCAGGCGCTCGAACGAGGCCGCGTCCTCCCGAGGATCGTAGCGATGCTGCGCCAGGAAGCGATCCGCCAGGTGCTCCGCCACCCGCGTGTCGATGTCGTCGCCGCCCAGGCTGGTGTCGCCGGCCGTCGAGAGCACCTCGAACACGTCGTTGCGGAGATCGAGGATGGTGATGTCGAAGGTGCCGCCGCCGAGGTCGAACACGGCGACGCGGCTCGATGCCTCTACCCGCTGGCCATAGGCCAGAGCTGCCGCGGTCGGCTCGTTGATGATGCGCAGCACCTCGAGGCCCGCCAGCTCCGCCGCCAGCTTGGTGGCCGAACGCTGCGCCTCGTTGAAGCTCGCGGGCACCGTGATGGTCGCGCCTTCGACCCGCTCGCCCAGGGTCTCCTCGGCCATCTTTTTCACGGTGCGCAGCACGAACGCCGAGATCTCCGGTAGCGCGTAGGTCTTGCCCCGGCTCTGCACCATGGTGGAGGCCGACTGCCCCTCCACCAGGACATAGGGCAGGCGCGCGCGGGCCTCCACCACCTCGGGCGAAGACCACGGGCGCCCGATGAGGCGCTTCGCGGAGTGCACCGTGTTGGCGGCATCGACCACGCGGCGCTCCCGGGCAAGCTCACCTACGAGCACATTTCCCGACGGATGAAAGGAGACCACCGACGGCAAGAGACGGCGACGGTGGGGGTCTTCCAGGGTCAGCGCGATGCCGTCCACGACCGTCGCAACCACCGTGTTCGTGGTCCCCAGGTCGATTCCGACGACAGCGCCCATCGATTGCCAGAGTACCGCAGCCAGCCTCCGCTCACGCCGCAAAACCGCAGCGCGACTGCAAACAAGGGGGCGATGCACCTACGCGCGCGCCGAGGCGCCCACGCTTCCGCTATTTCACTTTCCGGACCTCAGAGCTCCAGGTCGCGGCAGCAGCGGAAGCCCGTGGAGTAGTCGTGATACCCGAACGAGTGCGCCTTGGTGGCGTAGCCGCAGCCCTCACCGTTCTGAGAGGTGTCGAGGTAGTAGCCGCCCAGGAACGTACCGTTGGGATCGTCGACCCACTCGTGCAGGTTGCCGACCATGTCGTGCACGCCCCAGTCGTTGACGCAGCCCTCGTGCTCGCCGGTCTTGGAGACGGTCCCGGGGAGCTGGTTGAGCGAGGGATCGTTCATCTCGTCCCACTGGTTGGTGAGGCTCCCCACCCGATGAATCTGCGCGCGCGGGCTCTTGCCGTGATCGTTGCAGCGGCGCGCCTCGCGGCGATCGCCGTAGGGAAAGTTGGTGCGCTTGGGGCCGCGGCAGGCGGTGGTCCACTCGGTGGCCTTGCAGAGACGTTTGCCGGAGGCCTGGCACGCGGCCTGCGCTTCCTTGCCGCTGATGTAGCCCTGGGGAAAGACGTTGGCGCGGCTGACCGCGCGCACGCGCTTGCCGTCGACCATGGAGAAGAACGGGAACGGACGTTCGGCGCCGGTCTCGAGCTCCTCGACCAGCGTGGCTTCGTAGCGATCGATGCAGAAGCGACCGCCGATGTCGGCCATGCCGTCGGGGCACGTGACGCCATCGAGCGAGAAGGGCGAGCCGACGTGATCCTTCACGTTGGCGCCGAGCAGCGAGGGACCGTGGCTCAGGCGCTGGAAGGAGAAGCCGCGTCCGCTCTCGCTACCGGCACCGTGATCGGCTGCCGCGCAGGCCATGAGCCCCACCGATGCGGCGATGAGCAGCGCGGCCGAGCCACACGCGATCGAGAGGGGCGAGCGCCCGTGGCTGGATTGCGAACGCATCGGAGGGCGAATGTGACATGGGTTCGCGCGCCTCGCAACGAGGTCGGCGGATGATTCGCTGCGGTGGGAGAAATGCGCGGTCATTGGAGCTGCAACGATCTGTGTGGATTGCACACACGACGAACGGTGTGATGCGAGTCCAATGAAGGAATCGTGCCGCCGCACCGACTCGCGCGACCCTGGCAAATCGCCGCGGTTTCCCGCGCCCACGAAGCGCCGCGAAGGTCGTCGTGGCGGTCCGAAGATCCACGCGCAAACCGCGCGCGAGGCGGGCTCGTGTAGGTGCAGATGGGGGTATTATGCAGTGAACGTGGACGTCGCCACTCTCACTGTTTTCGAAGAAAATTCGCTACTGACACTGCACGGATGGACCCAGCCACGCGTTCGGCGAAGGTAACGGTCCCTTCAGGTACAGCTCGCTCACCGCGCGACACTCGAGCTCCGGCGAGTCGAAGCTCCAGGTCTTTCCCGCGCAGAGCGCGCGACGCTCGAAGGCTCGCTGGAGCGCGCCCTTGGAAGCGTTCACCACCGCCTGTCGAAGCGCGAGGTCGAAGTCTTCCATGGTGGGCGTCACCAGCGGATCCTCTTGAATCCCAGCCGCGAGCACCGAGGGGTTCTCCGAGTCTTCGCGGGTGAAGGTGCCGGCGTCGCGTACGGCTTCGCCGGAGATGGTTCGGCCTTCGATAGTGAAGGGTGTACTCCACACATGATGGCGCACCGTGTACTGCGCCGAAGCGTAGATGGGCTGCTCGAACGAAACCGGCGTCTGCGCCAGGCGGGAGCGAGCCGCGTCTCGCTCCTGCATGCGGCGGTTGTAGACGGGCACCGACGCGTTGTAGCGGTCGCAATCCTCCGGGCGACGCGTGCGTTCGCAAGCCGCCTTGCGGTCCATGGTCTCTTGCTCCACCGACTCGAAGGAGCGCTCGGCGCGACGCGCCTCGGACTCCACCGAGCGGCGCTCCAGGTTGGGCACCGTCTCGACGCCGGATTGGTAGCGCGCCACGCGCACGTCCTCGGTGGCCCGGTGGTTCACGCGGCCGAGGGAGATGGAGAGATCGATGGTGAAGTCGGGGAACGTGGTGGGGGCGCCAGGGTCGATGCAGCGGGCTCGGGCGCCCATGGCGGTTTGCACGTAGTTGCAGGGGGCGAGCGTGTCGGCCGAGAGGTTCACGGTGCCGGCGTTGCGCACGCGCACCACGATGGGCTGGGCCGATGCCCCCATGAACGCCGCGCCGGCCGCCTGGGTGCGGGTACCCGGCTCGATGCGCCGGGAGAGGCACTGGGCGGTGCGATAGAGCGTGTAGGATGCACCGGGTGAGCGCGATGCCGCCGCGGTGGCGAGCACGAGCGCCGCGTGCTCCCGCTCCTCCTGCACCATCGTCTGGTAGGTGGCGTCGCCGACGGTGGTGGCCTTCTTCATCACGCAGTCGAGGCGCCGCACGGTGGAGTCGAGGCTGCTCGGGTTCTCCATCGCCTCGCACTTCTTGCGGTAGGCGACCATGCCCTTGAGGAGCACCGCCTTTACAGTCGCGTCTTGCGGTCGAAGCCGGCGGATGTCGCGCAGGGCCGCGGCGCACGCGTCCATGTCGCCCGCCTCGCACACCGGGTCGGCGGCTTGCACGCTGGCGGCGCGCACGCGGTCGGCGGTGGCGGTGGCGGCCTGGCACGACTCCTTGTCGTCGGGCTCGGCGCGACACGCCGCGTCCCAGTGGGCGGCGGCCTCGACGGAGTCACCGCGGCCTTGGGCTCGCTTGGCGTCGAGCACTTGTTGGTCGTGAAAGGAGGGCCCGCAGGCGGCGACGGTCAGGGAAAGAAAGGTGAAGAGCGAATAAGAAAAGTACGTACGCATCGATCCTCGTTCATAGCATTGGAAAGGCCGGGGCGGGAGCGCCCGCCATGGACGCGCGACCGAGCGAAAAGTGCTGTAAATCTTTCGTTACGTCCCTGTAGGTTGGTCCGGTGAGCGCGCCAGAGACAGTGGCCGAGGACGACAGCCCGGGGCGCGGTAAGCCGCGCGCGGTGCTGGCGATCCTGGCGCTCCTGTACACGGCCCAGGGAATTCCCTTCGGCATCGCCGCCGAGTACCTCCCGGTCATCATGCGCGAGGCGCACTACTCGCAGACGCAGATCGCCGCCGCAGCATGGCTTCAGCTCCCTTGGCAGGCGAAGATCTTGTGGGCCCACGCCGCGGACCACCCCAGAGTGCGCCCGCGCGCACGGCTGGTGCTCCTGGTGCTGCAGTGCGTGCTGGCGATGGTCATCGGTGCGTACGCATTTCGTACCTTTGCCCAGGCGCCGGTGCTGTGGTTCGGGCTCACCGCGCTGGCGGCCCTGTTCGCCGCCACCCAGGACGTGTTCGTCGATGCGCTGGCGGTGCGGAGCCTTCCGCGGGAGCACCGCGGCACCGGCAACATGGCGCAGGTCTCCGGCTACCGTGCGGGCATGCTGGTCGGCGGCGCGTTGCTCCTCGTGCTCTCGGATTCGCTGGGCGCGCTCGGCTCCCTGGCCGGATGCGCGGCCATCGTGGCGGGCACCAGCGTGCTCGCCTTCAAGCTCGCCGGGGGCGACACGCCCGCGCCGGTATCGGTGCGACCGCACACGCAAGGGTCGTCGCTGTGGCGCGTGATGCGCCATGCGTTCGCCCCGGGAACGTGGCCGGTGATCGTCCTCGCCGCCACCTTCAAGCTGGGCGTGCACATGGCGACTGCAGTGCTGAAGCCCATGGTGGTGGACGCCCACTGGAGCAAGCGCGAGATCGGCATGGCAGTGGTGGTGGGCGGGACGCTGGCGGGGTTCGCCGGATCCGGCGTGGGGGCGCTCCTGCATCGGCGGGTGAGCGAATCCCGTTCGCTCCTGATCTCGTGCATCTTGCACGCGAGCGCGTCGATACCGCTGCTCTTCGCCATGTGGGCGGGCGTGCCGCGGGTGCTCACCACCGTGGCCATCGGCACCGAGCACTTCGTGAGCGGCCTCGGCACCACCGTGCTGTTCGCCGCGCTCATGAGCGCCACCCGAAAAGACATGGCCGGTGCACATTACACGTTTCTCACCGGTGC
Source organism: Polyangiaceae bacterium (assembly GCA_013141295.1). Classification (GTDB taxonomy): domain Bacteria; phylum Myxococcota_A; class Polyangia; order Polyangiales; family Polyangiaceae; genus JABFRG01. The sequence continues at coordinate 1,822 of JABFRG010001151.1, read as the reverse complement.
CAACGCGCTGGCCATCGGCCTCGGTGGCATGGCGGGCGGCGCCCTGGGCGACCACGCGAGCCGGGGAGCGGTGTTCGTGGTGGGGGCGGTGGTCTCGCTCCTGCCGCTTCTCCTGGTGCCGCGCTGGGAACGCGCAGCTCATGCATCGTCGGTAACGCCCGTGTGACGTTTGCGGGGCAAACGCGTGCACCGGCCGCGGGGAGCGGGAAAAGGCCTGCATGTGTTTCCGAACCGTTACAGAGGCTCCACCGGTGCGCCCCGGCCGCTCGATATCAACGCACCATGGCGAAAATCCTGGTGGTAGACGACGAGGCCGACCTCCGCGAGGTGCTTCGCTATGCCCTCACCGACGGCGGGCACGAGGTCCACGTCGCGGAAACAGGCGCGTCCGGCCTGACGAAGGCGTTCCAGCTGGAGCCGGACGTGGTGCTCCTCGACCTGATGCTGCCCGACATTCCGGGAACCGACGTGTGTCGCATGCTGAAGCGCGACGATCGCACCAAGCAGACGCGCATCATCATGGTGAGCGCCAAGGGCGAAGAGGCCGATCGTGTGACCGGCTTCGAGCTGGGCGCCGACGACTACGTCACCAAGCCCTTCAGCACCCGGGAGCTGCTCCTGCGCGTGCAGGCCATCATGCGCCGGGGCGACAGCACGCCGCCGTCCACGCTGGAGTTCGGTTCCCTGCGCATCGACCGCGAAGCGCACCGGATCTTCGCCGACGGCGAGGAGGTGGTGCTCACCAGCCTGGAGTTCAAGCTCCTGGCGACGCTGGTGGAGCGCCGCGAGCGCGTGCAGACGCGGGCCATGCTGCTGCAAGACGTGTGGGGGCTCGACTCCGAGATCGAGACGCGAACGGTGGATACGCACGTGAAGCGGCTTCGGGAAAAGCTGGGTCGCGCGGGCGCCCACATCCAGACCGTGCGCGGCGTGGGCTACCGCATGTCGGAAGTGCCCAGCGCCGACGAGTAACGACGAGTTTGCGCGACGGTCGCACGGGCTTCCCGGGAGCTTCAAAGGGGAGGGCTAGATGGACCGGCAAGATGATCGAGCTCGCCCTCTTCAAGCTGGAATCCACGCTCCTCCACCCTTCTCCGGTCCGCACCGCGTGCGTCTCCGCGGTGCTCGACGAGGCCGGCATCGACGTCCACCCGTGTCTCGTCGACGCCACGTTGGGCCTCCCCACCGCGCTCACGTTGCGACTCCTGGCGCCCGGCGCAAAGGACGAGCTCGAAGCGATGCACCGGGAGCTGGAGCGGCGGCTGGTGGCAGCATACGCCTCGTCGAAGGACTCGCCCGAGGTGTTCGGCGCGACCCGCTGCTTGGAGCGGCTGCAGATGATGGACATTCGCGTGGCCATCGACACGGGCTTCTCGCGTCCGGTGGTCGACGTGCTGCTGGAGCGGCTGGGGTGGGTCGCGCGGGGAATCCTCGATGCGGTGGTGACCGCGGAAGAAGACGCCATCGATGCGGCGCTGCAGATGACGCGGGTGCGCAGCGCCCTGCGGGTGGCGCGCATCGGCAAGAGCACCTTCGACGTGCTCACCGCCGCCGAGGCCGGGTGCCGGGTGCGGGCGCTGGTGGGTGAGGCCTCGACCTTCGAGGGTCTGCCGTACACGCATGCCATTCCGTCAGCGACGCTGGTGCCGGAGCTGCTGCGGCGGATTCAGCAGAGCGAAGCGCGACGATCGATGGCGCCGGTGCGCTACGAGAACCCGGCGCTCGTGCGGTCGGCGTAGTCTCTATGTGCACTTTACACGGAGGATGACGTCCGTTCCCTCCCCCTGCCCCTCCCGCGCGCGGGAGGGGCAGGGGGAGGGAA
>JABFRG010001012.1 GCA_013141295.1 Polyangiaceae bacterium | reverse complement strand
CGCGCGTGGTCTTCGTTGCGGATGCCGAGAAGCGGCCCGGTGGGGTTCTCGTGCACGAGCTGGGCGAGAAGCGGGGCCAGCGCCGGCTCGATGGGAATCACGCGGGCGCGGCCGGTCTTGGTGCGGGCCCTTGACGTCGCCGAGGCGGGTCGCCTGCTTGGTGACCGTGATTTGCATGGCGGCGAAGTCGACGTCGCCAGCGGTGAGGGCGCGGAGCTCGCCGATGCGGCAGCCGGTGTAGGCCGCGACCGCGTACAGCCGGCGGCGAGCGCGCGGGATGCCCACCGGCTCGCCTGCGGCCCGAGGGCCAGCGACGCACGAGAACAGCGCGAGGAGCTCATCGGGGCGAAGGAAAGGCTTCTGGCGGTCGTCGCCCTTGGCGGGCCCACGCACGCGGTCGCACGGGTTGTCTTGGCGTACACGCAAGCTCTCTTCGTTCAGCTCGCACGCATCGGCGAAACCCTTGGTGACGTCGCCCCAGACGTTGGCCGCGGTCTTCGGTGCGATGCGGTCGGCGGCGACGGCGTCTTCCAGGTGGCCAACGACCTTGCGCAGGTGGTCGGCGGCGACTTCGACCATGGGCACCGTGCCGATGATGGGAACCACCCACTTCGCGATGCGCGTGCGGCGGTCCTCAATGGTCACGGCCTGCGGCCGATCCTCGCGCCAGTCGAAGTACCGGCCGAACCACTCGGCGACCGTCTCGGTGGTCGCCGCGGTCACCACGCCAGCGGCGCGCACCTTGGTGGAGAGCAGCTTGGCCATGTAGCGGGCGCGGTCCACGTCCTCGCGCGGGATGCCCGTCATGGGGATGGCCTTGCGCTGGCCGCTGGGAAGCGTGACCCGTGCTTCCCACACCTGGCGGCGTTCGTTCCATTTCGGGGAACCGGTTGCGGGGCGTCCGCCCGCGCGTCGTGCTACGTCTTTCATGTCTCGACTTCCTATTCAGGTTGGGACCATGGCCCCGGGTGTTCCACCACCGCGGGGTCACTTCGTTCAGGCGGCGATGCCCTTGCGCTTCGCTTGCTCGCGAAGCCAAGTGCGGAAGAGCACGCTCAGGTTCTCGCCGGTGGTGGCGGCGAGCGCTTTCGCGATCGCGTGCTCCGACTCGGTGAGGTGAACGCCGAGCATGCGCGTGCGGGGCTCTCGCGTGGTGTCTGTGGTTCGTCGTCGCGGCATGCGTTGAAGATACGTCCGCCCACGAATCCCGCTAGAAATAGCTTCTGACGCAGGCATGCGCACTGCGTTAAGTTTAAGGAAAGGTTAAACAACTTTCGCGTGTATGGTGCATGTGATTAGAGGAGCTTTCGCAGTTCCTTTTCGTCGATGCCAAGGGCGCGGCACATCCCGCGGATGTAGAGGTCGGAGATCTCCGACCGCTCTCCGTTGTGGGCGGGGATCGGGTACATCTTGCCGTCCTTCTCGATCTTCCAGTGCGAGCCGCTCGTCGGCTCTGACGTGGTGGCGCCGAGCTTCTCGGCCGCTCGCATGATGCTGCGCAGACGCGCCGGCACTAGGTGCTCGCGGATTGCATCATCAACGGTTGCACACGCGGCTTGGCAGAGTGCAGCTGTCGGCGCGCGGTGCCCACGGCCTCGTGGTACTCGAAGCGCATCGGAATCATGCCGAAGTACACGTGCGACGGCTCCGGCGACAGCTCTCCAGAGACGGGCGTGCACTGGGCGAACAGACTGTCGAACTCTTCCCAGCTGGCATCGGGAGCGGCGCTGCCCATGGGCTCGCGCCCCGCGTTCAGCTCGTGAAGGGCGAACATATTCGCGGCTTCCGCGATCATCTGAAACGCGTGGGTCGGGCTGTTGCCTTGGCTGATGACGTCGAAGTCGAGGCAATGGGCGACCCACTGACCCGGGAGGTCAGGCGCCTCTCGAACCACAACGCGCAAAAAGTATCGGCGCTCTTCCGTGACCATCACTTGCACCCTTGAACGGCTCCCATGGCCAACATGTTAGCCACGCGCGGTATCTACCGCTACCAATTCGCATCAATGACAATTGATATCGCGTAGTTAGTCGCCATTTCCTACAAAAAGAAGCCGCCGCGGCACGGGGGGGCATGCTCGCGGCGGCGTGCGCGGCACCGAAGCGCCGCACATCGGAGAGGCTACCGGCCACGGGAGCGCGTGGCAAGACCTACTGCCACCGCATGTCGGTCAACGCGAACTCGGCGGCGCACCCAAGCCAGACGTTGCCCGTCGGCTCGGCGGCCACAAACTCCAGCTCCGTGTTCGCCTGCCCGGTGGTGGGATCGAAGCTGGCCACCTGTCCCGAGCCACCCACGCGGCACTCCCAGAAGGAGCCGCCGTTGACGACGCCCGCGAAGCCTTGGGGCAGAACGCGCACGATGAAACGCGGCGTCACTTGGTTCGCGTTGCTCAGCCAGTCGATACGCTTCCACGCGCCGACCTGGACCGACCACACGCCGTTGTAGCGCTTGTCGGCCTGGTTCTTCAGAAGCACGGCATCGCCGGCCGCCGTCACCACGTTGTCGACCGAGTGCACGCCGCTGAGCGTCTCCGCTGCGGTGGAGGCGGCGACCACGACCGGCTTGATTTCCCGAATCAGCTTGCCGTCGGTCTTGATGCTCGTGCCGGAGTCGGTCACCTCTTCGATGACTTGCACGAAGTAGGCGAAGTTCAGCGTGTCGATCACCGTGCCCGCGTCCGGCGTCCACTCGAGGGTTTGCTCAAGTCCTCCCGCGTACCAGCTCCCGGCATCTTGCACGTTGGTGGGCGACACGTAGCCGGTGCCGTCGGCCGTTGTCTTGAGCGGGTACGTGAGGCCATCGCGCTTGTCGAGGCGGATCACGCGCATGCGGGGCGGCTGCACCGGCACCGCAGTCCGCCGCGATGGCACACGGAAGTGCATCGTCACTCGGTTCAAGGTCGCACCGTTGTGCACGCGAAGCGGCACGGTGAACGCGGGCTGAACGGTGCCGCCTTCGGTCTCGCTGGTGAAGCGCAAGGCGAGCCCGAACGTCTGGAGCACGCCCGACGAGACGATGCGGAACGGGCAGAACCGACCATCCCAGCTCGCCGGGCTGTTCGTCTGCGCAATGGTGCGCGTACGGCCTGTGTGCCCCGGCTCGAGCACAGGCCACTCACCGGCGTTGAGCTTGATGCGAGCTCCCGATGCCGGATTGGTTCGTAGCTTTCCACCGCGGCCCAGCAAGAGCGGGCCGGAGAGCGCGAGGCCTGCGCCGCCGATGTCCAGCGTGCTCGAAGGGGCCCACATGCCGCCGCGATCGCCGTTGAGCATCTTGAACTGCTTCGCGTCGAGACTCGAAACGTGCGCCGGTAGGAGCGTCATGCCGCCGGCCGTCCAGGTGAGGGTGGGAAGCGTGCGTGTGAAGTTGGCCATGGTTCCTCGTGCTTTCCCGTCACTCGAAAGAGAGCGCGGCGATGTTCGTAAAATTCAGGGTCGCGCCGAAGTACTCGTTGCGGCCGCCGTCGCGGTCGTCGTTGTCGACGATGCTCATCCCGTAGCTGTAGACGGAGGTGTCGACGACGTTGTTTTGGTTCGGCGTGTAGGTGAAGACGCGGGCCTTCCCAGAGTTGTAGTAGGCGTCGCCCGTGGCCACCGGGTCGGAGATGGCGCCCGCGCTGTGAAGCGACTGGTAGGGCGTCGCCCCCGGCGAGTTGCGGTAGACCGTGACCGCGCATGGCGTCGCGGAGCCCGTCGGCGCGCCCGTCCACGGCACCGGCACACGGAGGTGCAGATCGATGCTCGAAAGGGTGGCCCCGTTGTGCATGCGCAGTGGGTCGAAGGCGAGCTCGATGCTTCGCGCGCCGGTGCGCAGGCCGTTGCGCTTGGGATAGCAGGGGTGGCCGTCCCAGTCGTAACGGAACGCAGCGCCGCCCATGGCCCACGAGAAGGGCACGAACACGGAGCGGGTGCGTGCGGCGACGAACTGGATCCAGTCGCTATCGGCAAGCTCGATGCCGAGGCTGTTTTTCAGCGTGGCGAGGTCGCCCGTCAAGACCGATGCCGCGGTGGTGAGTCGCACGCCGACACCGCCGATGCAGATGGGGCTCGCGGGCGTCCACGTGCCGCCGTCGTCACCGTTGACGCTCTCGAAGATTGACTGGTCCAGCCCGCGCATGGTGGGCCCGTAGAGTGTCTCTGCGCCGGACCACTGGCCCGCGAAGGAAAGGTGCTTGTTGTGGGGCATGGCTTGGCCTACTGAAATCGAAGGTCGTTGATGGGGTTCACGGCGAGTTGGAGGTGCGAGAAGTTCGTGCCGCTCACGCCGCCACCGATGCCGTTCCACGCGCCGGCGCCCGCCTCGTCGGTCACCTCGGCGAAGTAGCGATACTTCGCGATGTCGACGATGTTGTTTTGCGTGCAAAGGTACGTCGCGTATTGGCTGTTCGTGGAGTTGTTGTAGGCCGCGACGCTCACCGGCGTGAGGAGCGTGAACCAGCCGAACGGATCGATGTCGCTCGCTGGTGCCGCGAGAGCTTCTTCGACGCCCGCCAGCGACACGCGGATGATGCGGAAGCGAGGCAGCTGCTTTGGGATGGCGACGTGGACGGCCATCACGCGGAAGTGGAACCGCGCGAACGAAAGCGTCGAACCATCGTGCACGCGGATGGGGATCCGCATCGTCGCACCCACGCGGGCGCTCATCACGCCGGAATCGCCGGTGCCTTGGGTCGCCACGAAGTCGCCGAACTGGACTTGGTTCTCGAGTGCGTCGAACGTCGAGACCATGTGCGAGAGGTTCCAAAGCTTCTTCGGGTAGTCGTTGTTCCCGAGGCGGATCTTCTTGCCCGCCGCAGGAAGCGCAACGCTTGCCGCGGTGAGCGTCATCGTGGCGCCGACCATCTTGACCCCCGCGCCACCGATGGCGATGGCTGCCGCCGGCGCCCACACGCCACCCTCATCGCCGTTGATGGCTTTGACGGTCTTGGTGTCGAGGCTGTCGAAGTCTGCGCCCGATGGGACGTAGCCGTTCACCCACTGCGCGTCGGTCTTCGTTCGCGTGAAATGGGCCATGGGTCAGTCCTCCCGCACGTAGGAGAGCGCTTCTTCCACGGCGTCCTCGAGAGCCACGAGAGCAATGCTGCGCTCAGGGTCGCGCGCGACGATGGCGAGCCCGAGGTCATCCAGCACGGCGGTTGCCGTCCACGTGAGCGAGGTCGCGTTGCGCGTCAGGCGGATGTCGAAGGTGCGGCCGGGCTCGCGCCCTTGGGTGGCGTCGCCTTCCACCGCGGCGCGGGCGGCGATGCCGGCGTCCACGAGGTGCGCGGCCTCGTCGGCAGTGAGCGCCACCAGCGCGCCGGCCTCGTGGGTCTGCGGGTGGCCGTGCATGTCGTCGCCGTCGATGGTGATGAGCTTGCGAAGGATGCGGGCGTGAACGGGCTTGGCGGTCGTGGTCATGGTGCGTTCCTTGGTGAAAGAGAAGGGGCCACCCACGGGGGCGGCCCCGGTTGCGTCAGCCGAGCTGGTCGAGGTGGAGAAGGTTGGCGACCTGCATGATGGTGTGCGACGCGTTCGACGGCGATCGCCGCCCCTCGGCGATGCGGGTCTCGAGTACGCGGGCGCGCACGTGCTGCCGCATTTCGTAGGCGCCATCGGGCGCGAAGTCAGCGCGCTCCCCGGCCTCGGCGTTGAGGCGGTTGAGCTCGGCGATGGCCGCCTCGTGCGCATCGTGGTGCGCCATGAAGGCTTCGTTGAGCTGGTAGGCCTGGCGGTCGACGTCGATCGCCCGCTGCACGAAGTCCTTCCACTGGGCGCGGATTGCGTCGGATTTGTCTTCCGCGATCTTCGCGATGCGCTTCCGCTCGGCAAGCTCGGCCGCGGCGTGCTCGTCTTCGGCAAGTGCAAGCGCGGTCGCTGCGATGGCATGCTTGCGGGCGGCAATGTCCTTCTTCGCGAGGATGCGCATCACCGCGTCCTCGTCTTCGGTGGCAGCGTGGGCGGCTTCGAGCTCGAGAACGGTGCCGTGCGCGATCTGCGCCGCGTGGCGTGCGCTCTCGAGAGTCTTGCGGGTGTCGGCGAGGGTCTTCGCCTTCGGTTCTTTGGTGGGGAGGATGCGATCCAAAATGCCCATGGGGGCCTCTCTTTCTTTCGTTGCGAGTCTGTTGATGGTGTCTTTATGTGCACAATGCACGCGGTGCCGTCGGCTATGCGCTGACGCCGCCGAAAGCTTCGATCTGAAGGCCGACCATGTCGCCGGCCACACCCGTCTGCGTGAACACGCCAGCGATGTGGCGCACCACCGTCCCCCCGCCGAGCACTTGGTTCGTCAAACCGTTGGCCACGGCGACCGCGTAGGAGTTGCGGGTTGCGCCACCGGTGCCCACCACAACAGGAACGACCCCACCGCCTGAGAGCATGGCGACCGTCGTCCAGGCTCCCACCGGCGCGTCGGAGATGAAAATGCCGATGCCCTGCTCGCCCGCAGCACAGATGGTGATCTCGTTGTCGTTCGCGCCGAGCTTGCAAAGCCTACCTCGGACAGCCGCCGCGGTTACCACCTTGAAGCTCTTCAGCAGGCATTCGGAAAGGTCTTGGTCTGCTCGCGATGCCATCACAGCACCTCGTCCATGTTCGAGAACGCGCGCTCGTCGCTCGCCAAGGCTGTGAGCTCGTCGTTTGCGTTGGCGATCCAAGCGGGCTCTGCCTTGCCGCTGGTGCGCTGGAAGTTCTCGACGTCGCGCAGGATGAGTTCGTCCAGGCTGTCGGGCTCGGTGGTGTCGAGCTCGTCGTCGCTTTCCATCGCAAGCTCGAGTAGCTCGTCGTTCGCGGTGGTACGCGACCCGTTGACGGTCGCGGTGTGGCCGATGCCCTTGGCTCGCATCTTGGCCAGCGCTTCGGGGTTCGCAGGGATCGGCACGATGGAGATCTCGTGCAGCTCGTTATCCGAGAGCACCGCGACGTCTTCGCCGCCCCGCTTTTCGTAGCGCACGGAGCCCGGCATAAAGCCCACAGAGACGGCCCGTAGAACGTCCTCCTTCACGAGCTGCCACACCTGCTCCGCCTTGGGATTGGCCTCGGGGCTGGCGAAGCGCACGGTGCACTCCAGCTGGCCACCACGCACGCCTACGAAGGTCGATCGGCCGATCGGAAGCTCTCTCGACTGGTGCCCAAACAGCACCACAGGGTTCGCCATGTAGCGTTCGAGCTTCCAGACCTGTTCGACGATCTCGCCGTAGCTATCGACGGCCGCGGTGCTGGCCACGAACGTCGCCTCGCGCGTTGCGTCGTTGCGGGAGCGGATGGTGTACTCTTTCGTTTTTAGTTGCATATTACACGTGTCCTTCTCGGCCTACTTCGGCCGCGTTGCAGAAATCAAAAGCCCCGGTCTGGCATGCCGCCCCACCGCGAGCCGTACTCGTCGCGGTACGAGGGCACGACCATCGGCCCCGCCGGTGCCGAGCCGAGAAGCTGGAGAGCCTGAAAAACAGGCGGCGCAAAGTCGCAGTGCCGACCGCCCACCCTGGGGAACAGGATGCTCGCCCCCGTGCGGCTCACCACCCGGCGCACGTTGAGCAAGTCGGCGCGCAGGTTGTCGACCGGTGCGAGCTCCACTTCGCCAGCGCGCACGCGGACGCGGAACGAATCGGCGCGTGCAAGCTTCATGGTGGCGGTGACGGCTTCGGTCTGGACGAACAGCTTCACGCGGCGGCCGATGTCCGCCAGCGCGTCGGCGCTTGCCTGGTCTGAGTGCACGGAGTTCAGGCCGTAGGGCGCCAGCTCGCCCGCGATGGCGCGCAGGATGGCCTCGGGCGAGAGCGGCGAGCCTTTGCGCGCTTGCCACTCCACCGCCTTGGCGATGCGCACGATGCGGTTACCCGGTTCGCGGCATGCCACCACCAGCGTCCAGGCGTCGGCGCGCGTCGCGGGATCCATCGTCGCTGCGTAGCGGGCGTTCACCACGAATGGCAGGGCGAGCGGCTCGGTGCGCATGCATCCGTCCACCTCGTGCGCGGTGAGCAACGACTCTTCCAGCTCGGTGGCGGGCTCGTTCTGGTACTCCCGGCGGAACAGGGCGTCGTCGGGCTCGAGCGCGCGGCAATCCTCCTCGCTGAGCGTGGGGTTGCACTCCCACGTCGTGCCGCACGCGGTGACCTGGTAGTCGGTCTCGCCCTTCTCGATGAGGTCGTAGTGCGCGTCCAACGTGGCAAGCGCACTCGAGATGAGCGCGATGCGGGCGTGCTCGATGGTCGCGGTGGTAGGCCTCAGGCTGCCGAGCACCGCGGTGGCCGGGTTGACGCCGGTGTCTGCGTCGCGCCATCGGGCGATCTCGTCGCAGAGCAGGAAGACGCAGGTGAAGCCCACGCTGGCCAAGCTGCACGCGAAGACCTTGAACACGATGGGTCGGTCCACCAGTTCCACCCCGGCCTCGACGGGACGGAAGGCAATGCCAAGGGCCTTCAGGATCGCGGTGATGCTCCGGAGCCTCTGTTGCGCCTCGTCGCGCGTGATGCTGACGATGGCGACCACGCCCACGTCGCCCGGCGTGATGGCGTGGCCACCCCAGACGCCAAGGCACACGCTGAGCCGGCACATGGTGGACGACTTGCCGGAGCGGCGACCGCAGCGCGCCACCAGCTGGCGTTTGCCGGTGCGAAGCCAGTGGAAGATGCGTGCCTTCCACCAGGGCGACGTGGGCGGGAAGCCGAACGCCACAAGTGCTGCGTCGAGGGCCTCGTACCGCTGCACCATTTCCTCGCCCCATGCACGAGCACGTGCACGAGCGGTACTGACCGCGGGGAGTACATCGAAGCTCACGAGGCACCATCCTTCGGCTCGGTGGGCGTGGCCGCCGGCATCCAACGGGCTAGGGGGTCCACCGGCGCCTTCGGGCGGGCCTGCGCCTCGCGAATCGCCAACTCCCATGCGGCAAGCAGGTTCTGCCGGCTGTCGTTGGCCAGGGAGCTCGCCGCCTTGAAGTCGGCGGGGTCGCCGGTGCGCGACGCGCGTTCGAACATGTAGCGGCTGGCGGCCAACTGGAGCGCGCCCGAGGCGATCATGCTGCTTGGACCGGTGCCGCAGTGGCCACCGGCGGCGGCTGCGATGGCCTTGCAGTGGTGACGTCGGAAGGCCTGTGCAGACCTGCGATAGGGTGCGAACGCCTCGCTGTCTGCGTCGAAGGACTCGAGGCCCAGGGACCGCGCCAGGCGTACCCTGCGCGCCTTGACCCTGCCGCCCTTGGAGCCGAGCGCCTTGGCCGCTTCGGGGCTGTCCACGGTGCCGTTCTGGCGGCGCGTGACGCCGGCAATCGGTGCGTCTTCCGCCGGTAGCGCGTCGCTGGCCTCGTCGGGCGGCCCGAGCTCGACTCTGGGCGAGCCTGCACCTGCACCATGGCCGGCGCGAATGAAGGACTTCTTCATGCGGCACCGCCTTCCACCAGCGCCCCAAGGCGAGGCGCGCAGGGCGCCACCAGCCCGAGAGGCCACCCCCGGCGGGCGAGGCCCGCCTGGGGCATCCTGGCGCGAATCGTCAGCAGCCAACCCAAGGCACGGGCAACAACGTGCCTTGGGTTGGTGAGACGGCTCCAGTCCAACACGCATGACGGCCGCCAATGTCGAACGGCGTCACGCGCTCCACCGAGGCTTTGGTGGACTGCCCGAAAGACGAGGCAGGCGGGAAGAATTGCCCTCATTGCCGTCTCGAGAACACGCCGCGGGAGTAGTGCGGTGGTCGAGGTGTCCCGGGACTTCGAGACAGCCGAGCCTTGCGAGAGCTCGGTGGCGTGACTCTGCGGCACCGAAGCGCCGCACGAAACCATTGTGTTTTTCGCTGCAAACCAGCGGCAGACCGAAACGAGTTCGCCGAAACCGCGAGATTCCGCAGCGAAACCGCGGTGTCGGATGGGTAGCGGACCCGTTCGGGCCCTGGCTTGCCCCTGGCGGCGGAGCTCTCCACCGGCGCTCGCAGGCTCGTGCATTTCCAGTGCGCAGGCCTGCGTGTGATGCGCGCGGGGCGGTGCCGACGGCCGACCGGTGACGGGTTGGTGACAGGTTTGAACTTTCCGGGATGACTCAAAAGCCCAGCAATGCCGCACCGTTCCCCCCCCATGTGACAGGGTGACAGGTTTGGCCCCAAAGACCTGCCGTGCGTGCGTGCGCATAGGGTTTTAGAGGTCAAACCCGTCAAACCTGTCACCGTTCCGCTAAGCATTGGAATCCTCGTGGTTTTCCTGTGACAGGTTGCCCTCGAAACCCGTCACCAACCCGTCACAACCCGTCACGTCGTCGCTCTTCTTCGACGCGAAGCGGAAGGCGTGGACGGTGCCGGAGCGCGAGTGGTGCGGCTTGCGCGTCGCTAGCTTGCCGAGCTCGATGCCGAACTTCGTGCTGGTGATCGCCGGGTGCCCATTCTCGATGGCCCACTTGCGGTAGTCCCTGAAGAGCACGAGGGACGTGGTTGCCTCGGGCGTCTTGACGGGCAGGTGCGCCGGCAACGGCTCAAGACGTTCGTCGACCCACTGCGCGACGGGGTTCGCCCGCTTGCGCCAAAGGTCCACCGCGCGCACCGAGCTCGGCGGCACAAGGTAGTGTCCGCGCTGCATGAGCCGATGGGCGCCTTCGAGCATCCACGCGACGATGCCGGGCCGTTCGGTCGCGATGATGGTCGAGGCAAGCAATGGGTCGGCCGCGGCACCTTCGAACTTGCGGTTGAAGAGCAACACCACCCACCGGCGCCAGAAGCCGTGCGAGGTGTCGTTCACGTCGGGCATCGTGTTCGCGGCGAACAGGTGGCCGGCGGCGCAACGAAAGCCGAACGGCGGTTTGTAGATTTCGCGTGCGTCCACGAGGTCACCAGAGACGATGGCCTTGAACGTGTCGGTCGACGCGATGGCAGCGGTAGGCAGCTCGGACGCGGCGTTGAGGCGTGAGGTAGACAAGAGAGCGCGGCGGTACTGGTCCGCCCAAAGTTGCGGCGGCAAGGCCGTCACGGATGCGGCAGGGAAGACCGAGCCGACGATCTCCATGGCGGTCGACTTCGCATCGGCACCAGGCCCGAACAAACACGTCACCCGCTGGAAGCGCGGGGCGATACCGAGGAGGGAGGCACCCAAAAACTCTTGCAAGTAGGCGCTCTTTTCAGTGGCGTCCGCATCGCCCTCGAAGACCTCCCCGAGGAAGGTGAGGAACCGAGCCGGCTGCACGGCCATGTCCGAGATCGCGAACGCATAGGCATGCCGTGCGCGGTTCTCCGGCGAGTGCGGCTTCGGCACGACGGCATCGCCTTCGACGCTCAGAAAGCAATCGGCGAGCGCGAGCCCGCGGGGGCCGTTCTCGAAGAAGCTTTCCTTGCCGCGCGCCAGAAGGTCATGCGCAAGGCCGATGGCACCGCGCACATCCGACGCGTTGATCTCGAGACTCTTTCCGCCATCGCCAACCGGCTCGCCGGCGAATGCCTGCACAGTGCACGATTCGTCAGCGCTGGCCATCGGCTCGAACACACCGCGTTCGCTGGCGTAGCGGAACGTGCGCCCCACGGCGAAGACGGCGTGCTCGCCGAGCGTCCGAACGTACTCGGCCGCGATCTCGGTTTGGTCGCCGCGGATGAACACGGAGTCGGTGGCGGGAGCCTTGCGCGGCTTGGCCTTCTTCGGCGGCTTCGGTGGCGCACCGCCGGCTAGCACTTTGAGATACTCGTCACCCAGGCTCATTCGCTCGCCTCCAGCTCACCGAACTCAGGCAGCACCGCCACCGGGTGCACGTAGGTCGCCGCCTCGCGTTCGTCTTCGCAGGCCTGCGCGAAGTCGTCGCGGTACATCCGGACCTTTTTCGCGAGCTTGACCAGCTTGTTTTCCCAGGACATGAGCCAACGGCCTCGCGCTATGCGAACCTGTCTCGCCGTCTCGTACGTGACGCGCGCGTCCACAACCTCGTCAGTGCGCGGCGCGTAGTACGCTTCTTCGCCGCGGTCCCACAACGCCGCAGCGTCGGCGCTCCACTCAGCTTCGATGTCGGGTGCGTCGTCGCTCACGCGGCCCTCACAAGGGCGATCGGCGCGCCGCAACGCGCGCATTCGAGTAGTC
>JABFRG010000117.1 GCA_013141295.1 Polyangiaceae bacterium | reverse complement strand
AACGAATGCACCGCGACTACAAGGCCGACACAACTCGTCCACCCGCTCACGACATTCTGTCTCAACAGCGCCGATCGTCTCGGTGGAAGAGAGCCTTCAATGAGGTGCGTCCCCACCATGCCCTTGGGGGCGACGTACCGCGCGAGCATTGGACGCCCTCGCCGCGTCGCTACACGCCGATGTCGACGCCTCCCGAGTATCCCTCGTGGTGGGAGACGCGTCGTGCAGACATCAACGGCGAGATCACCTGGCACAACCAGCCGCTGGCCTGCGGGAAGGCCCTGCGTCGACAAACGCTCGGCCTGGAGCCCATCGATGACGGTGTCTGGCGTATTCATTTCGCGAAGTGTGCCATTGGCATCTTCAACGAACGCCTCGGCCTGCGAGTCCTCGACCTGCGGCGCCAGAAGGACGAACTGTAACCCATGAGGTCGGGCGATGTTGTTACCCATGAGGTCGGGCGACGTTGTTACCCATGAGCTCGGGCGCTCAGCGGGAGGGGCCAGGGGGAGGGAACGCAGCTGGGCCCTTCGTTCCGCGAAGTGACAGAGGGGGTCCCTCGCTTCGCTCGGGATGACCCGTTGTCTCTTCGAGATACTGCGCGTGAAGACCTGCGACGACACCGGCGTGGCGCAGTTTGGTGCGCTGTTCCTGGCGCACGACAAGGAGCGTGCGTGCGCAGAACGCGATGCTAGAAGCCCGGCGTGCGCACCTCCGCATCCTTACTTCTTCTTCTCGCTCTCTCCCTCGCTGCCTGCGGATCGGGCCGCGTCTACGTCTATCCGGCGCCGCCGCCGCCCGCCTGGGACCCTCCTCCCGGTGCCGATGGGCCGACGACCTTCTCCGCGACCACGACGCCCCCGCCTCCGCCCGAGCCGGCCCCACGGTTCGACGTCGACGCGCTCTTCTCCACCGTGGTCACGGTGCACTCCCTCAAGGGCAACATGGGCGGCCAGTGCCTGGGCGCGATGGTGGCGCCGCGCATTGCCGTCACGGCGGCCCACTGCGTACCCCGAGGGGCCGCGCAGGTCACGGTGGCGCCGGCCAGCGATGCAAAGGCGAAGCGCATCGCGGTGGAGTCGCATTGGTTCGACCCTGCGCGAAAGATCGACGGCAAGCTGGTGGACGAGGACACCGCCGACGTCGCCGTGCTCGAGCTGGTGGCGCCGGTGAAGTTGCCAGTCTACGCGCGCTATGCGCGAAACCCGGTGCGGAGCGAGGTCGCCGCGGTGGGCATGCGCAACTCGCCGAACGCCATCGACGCCATGGGCTTTCGCCTTTCGCCCCACCCGACCCAGCACCTCTACTACAGGTCGGTGGGCTTCGGCGCGCCGGGCGACTCGGGTGCACCGGTCTTCGCCATGGTGGGCGGCGAGACGCTGCTGGTCGGCGTGCTCGCGGGCGGCTCACCGGGCCGCGAGGTGTTCGCGCGCGTCGACGTCTTCTCCGACATTCTCGACCGGGTGACCGGGTCGCGCGTGGAGCAGCCCGGCGCGACGGTGCTCGCCTCGCGTCCCACAAACAAGCCCCCGCCGCCCAAGCCGCCGAAGAAGCCGTAGCCCGGGCCAGCCGCTCAGCCGAAGCGCAGCTCTTCGATGGTGGGCGCACCGCCGCGAAAATCGCTGTACTTGCCCCAGCTGGGCCGCAGGCGAAAGAACGCGATGTCGGGATCTGCCGCACGCGCGGCACCATCCGGGAACTTCGCGACGTACACCGCGAGCAAGCGCGCGTGATCGGCGCTCTCCCGGGCCACCTCGTCGACGGCACCTTCGAGCTGCACCGTTCGCCCCTCGTCCCATCCCACCACCAGCGCCATGCGCTTCGTGCGCCGCAGGTTCTCCGCCTTGCGCGCGCGGGTGCCGGTGTCGAAGACGATCTCGACATCGTCCGTCACCGCCACGCCGATGACCGCCGCCTGCGGTCCGCCATCGGCCGCCACCGTCGCCTCGACCGCCCACTTCTGCGCCCCGATGAACGCCACCAGCTCCGTCTTCTGCATGGCCGCGCAGGGTAGCATCAAGGCGCCGCGGGAGGGCTCTGCGTTCCCCAGAGGAACGCTGGCGGAATCGACGCCGCCTCGAACGGCTCGGCAACGAGCCCATCGTCGCCTCCGTACGTGCCCACCAGGACGTAACCGCTACCCCCATGGCGAAAGACCTCCACGGTGCGCTCCCGCGGATCCACGAGCCACACGTGTCCAACCCGCTCGCGGGCGTAGATGGGCATCTTCTTCATGCGATCTACGCGTAGCGTGCCCGGCGAAAGGACCTCGCATACCCAGTCGGGCACCACCGTGATGTACGCCTCGTCTTCGTCCTCGCGATCGATGAGGCGCCCCGCGCGCCAGCCCCCGAGGTCGGGCACCAGGATGTCCGGTTCCGGGCCGAGGTGAAGCTCGGGCTCGGCGATGATCGTCCATCCACCGGGGCCACCCGCGCCCACCTGAAAAGCGCCGAAGAGGAACGCGCCGATGCCCGTCGCGCTGCGCAGATGCGCGCGCCGTGGCCGTGGCATGAGATGAAGCTCGCCATCAAGCACCTCGGCCCGCATGTGCGCGGGGGCGGCGAGGACGTCCGCGTAGGTGGCCCGTTTGGGGAGGGGATCGCCGGCCATGGTTCGAGTGTACCACGCGCCCGGACCACGGGGCCCGTCGCCGAGGTATGCTGCGGCCACCGTGAACTACCTATCGCCGACCGACGCCGCGGACTTCTACGCCTCGTGGATGAAGCTCCTCCACTGGGTGAACGAGACGCATCGCGTCGTGCCTCCGTTTCCGTTGCCCAGCGGCCGACAGCCCATCGCTACCGAGGTCGCCATGGTCGTGCGAAACGCCCTGTGGGCCAACCCGATGGTGCTCGACGACTTCGTGAAGCACAACCCGGCCAAGCTTTCTCCCGCAGCGCTCGCCGAGGTGGCGCTTTGGCGCCACCGTGTCAGCGGGAAGTTCACGTTGCTCCAGCACCGCGCGAGCGGCAGCGTGTTCCTCGGCCCCGACGGGAGCGAGGGTGGCTTCGAGGTGGTTGGCATCTCGCATCCCATCGCAGACACGTTGGACGACGTACCGGTGTTCGTGCTCGCTACGCTGCTGCCGTTTCGCGATCGCATCGTCTACGACACCTTCATCAGTAGCTATCCGGTCCGCTTCGGCGCGGGGGCTCGGCGGATGATGGTCGAGGCGTACAAGAAGGCCAAAGCGAGCGGCCTCATCCTTTCGCAACTCCCGGTGCCCGGTGCGTCGCCGTCTCCCAAGAAGCGTGCGAGCAAACGCGCGGGAGCGAAGGTGCTGCCCCTCGAGCCCAAGGGCTCGCCGCTCGAGGATCCGGCAGTGCTCGCGTTCGAGGCCGCGCGCATCGACCCTGCGCACTTCGGTCACCGCGAGCACCTGTACGTGGCGTGGTGCTACCTGCGCATGCTGCCGGTGGAAGACGCGCTCGCGCGCTACATGAAGGGGCTTCGCGAGGTGGTGCGGGTTCTCGGCGTCCCGGAGAAGCTCCACGTCACGATGACCTGGGGTTACCTGGTGCTGCTCGCGGAGGCCATGCACTCCATGCCCGGCGCGCCCTTCGACGCGCTCATGGAAGCGAACCCGCGGCTGCTCACCGGCGGCAAGGCGCTGCTCGAGGAGCACTGGAGCGCCGAGGAGCTGGCCTCGCCCGCCGCGCGGGCTCGCTTCGTGCTCCCCAGGAGGCGAAGAAAGTAGCGGTATTTGCTGCATAAATCCCCCATTGTTAGGGGGTTCGTTACAAGAACGTGTTTCGACTAACTTAGCGCTCCAGTTAGTCTATTATGAAAACTGTAACGATGCGATTCCCCCAGGCTCCTCCCGCCATCGACCACGAAGTAGCGCCCGGTGCGTCGCCCACGCTGCCGGACGGGCGCTACCTTCACTGGAACGAGCTGCGGCATCGGGAGCCTCCGCCGGGCGTTCGGGTGCTCGAGTGGTGGGCGTCGATGCGCGCCGCACGCAGGGGCCAGTCGCGCGCCCTCGAGGCGATGACCGCATGCTATCGCGCTCCCTTCGGCGTGGTGCTGCTACCCGCGGTGGAGCGCAAGCTGCACGCCTTCGACCGCACCAACGTAGGCGAGAAGATCCTCTCGGCTCTCGGGAACGACGAGGCGCGGATCGAATACCGCGTGCGGCAGCTCATCGAGGAGTCGATCAGCTCCAGCGAGATTGAAGGCGCCCGGCCGACCACCCGCGAGCTGGCGCGGCAGATGTTGCGCGATCGGCGCGCCCCGGTCTCGGTGTCGGAGCGCATGATTGTGAACAACCTGCGCGCCATGGAGCGTATTCGCGAGCTGCACGCGAGCGGTGCATCGCTGGAGATGCCCGAGCTCCTCGAGCTCCATCGTATTCTGGGGGAGGGTGCGCTCGAGGTCGAGGGGGCGGCCGGCGTGCTGCGTGGGCCCGAGCACGAGGTGATGGTGTCCGACGCCGACGGTACGGTGTGGCACAGGCCGCCCGCCGCGCGCGGCATCGGGCCACGCGTGGAGGCGCTCCTCGAGTTCGCCAATGGAGGGCGCGACGACGAGGACGAGCGCCAGTTCGTCCATCCCATCGTGCGCGCCATCGTTGCCCACTTCTGGCTCGGCTACGAGCACCCGTTTCGCGACGGCAACGGGCGCATTGCGCGCGCGCTCTTCTACTGGGTACTGCTCCGGCACGGCTACGAGGTGGCCGAATTCTTGTCGATATCCGGTCCCATCGAGCGCTCGCCGCGGGCGTACTACCTGGCGTTCGCCCATACCGAGACCGACGGCGGCGATCTCACCTACTTCGTGCTTCATCAGCTCGAAACGATGGAGGCAGCGCTGGCCGACCTCCTCTCGCATCTCACCGCACGAGCGTCGCGCATGCGAGCCCTGCGCGAGCTGGGCAAGGTGTTCGAGGGTTTGAACAATCGCCAGCGTGCTTTGGTCGACCACGCGATGCGCCATCCGGACGAGGGCCACACCATCGAGGGCCACGCCACCTCCCACGGCGTGCACTACATGACCGCCCGAGCCGACCTCGCCGACCTGGTCGCCAAGCGCCTCCTCACGAGCCGACGCGTGCGCACCGCCAAGCTCTACGTCGCCTCGCCCTCGCTCCTCCGGCGCCGCAAGGCGAAGTGAGAATCGCTCGGCGCCGCCCGTGGGCAGTGGTATGCGTGGTGAATGGCGAAGCCGCCGGTGGATGTCGAGGGTCTCGTGGCGCGGGTGGTCGCGAGCCTGGAGGTCCATGCGGCCCTACCGGCCGCCGAGCTTCGGGCCATACGTAAGCACCTGCCGGCGCTCCGACCCCAGCTCGAGGAGCGCGGTTTCGAGGTGGGCACGCAGGTCCGGCGTCCGCTCCGGGCGCAGCTGGAGTCGCTGATCGCGGATGGCTTCGTCCCGCTCAAGGGCATCGAGAAGCGCGTGGCCGGCGCTACCGCGCGCGAGGTGAAGGCCGCGCTCCAGTCACTGGTCGACGAAGGTCGCCTTCGGGAAGTCGTGCGCGTCGTGGGCCCAGGCTTCATGTCGACCGCAAAGGCTGCTGCCTTCATCGAGCAGGCCGATCTCGCCGAGCTGCTGCGTCGCCTCGGCAATGCCCAGCGGCTGGTGAAGCGGGCAATCGCCAAGAAGGGCGCAAAGTCACGGCCGGCGCTGATTCGCGAAGAGCTCGCAGAGCCGCTTCGGACCTTCCTCGATGGGCATACCGACGCGCCCGTGCGCGCGACCGGTCTCACCCAGGCCATTCACGCGCAGGTCGCCGCGAGCGCGAGGCCTCTCCGCGTGCCGGACGTGCTTCGTGCGCTCGGCGTGGGGCCCGACGCGGGCAAGCGCGCGCTGCTCGAGGGCGCTTCCGCCGGCATGTACGGCCTCGAGCCGGAGAGCGGCATGGCGCGGCTGGGGTCGGAAGACGCGGCCTGGTGCCCCGAGGGGCCGCAGGGAACGCGTCTCTCGTGGATCGTCGCCCGAGAGGAGCGTAGCCGATGAGCACCGAAGTTTCGCTGCAGACTGCAGCTTTCTCCGACGACTTCGTCGACCTGCCGGCGCTCAACGCCCACGTCTCGGCGGCCCTCGCGGCGCGTATCGAGGAGGTCAGCGGTCGCGCGCGTCGGGGCGAACGTGCCGGCGCCAAGGCGTTTGCCGTGCTCGGGGCGGCCGGCGGTGGCAAGACTCACATCTTCGCGCGGCTCCGCCACCAGTCCGGCCTCAAGGCGACGCTCATCCTGCTCCGCCCGTTCTTCGGCGTGAGCCTCACGCCGCGCGATGTGCTGGCGACCATCGTCGATCAGCTCTGCCTGCCGGTGCGCGGTGGCACATTGACCCAGCTCGACGTGCTCTCGGCCTACTGGCTCGGCGATCGTGAGGACGCGTCGTTTCCGTCCGCGGCCATCGACGCGGTGCAGGCCCTCTCCCAGGAGGAGCGCGCAGCTCGCATCGAGCGGGCCGTTGGCGACATCGTCGCGTGCGTTCCCGAAGCTGCGCCCGCGGCGCACCTGGCCCGCGCGCTGCTGTCGCTGGCCGAGCATGAACGCTCCGCGCGATGGGCCGAGCTCGCCTGGATCTCCGGCCGCGAGCCGCGCAAGCAGGATAGCGCGCCGCTGGCCGAGGCCGACGTGGCGCATCTGCTGCGAATCGTTTCGGTAGTGGCCGCGCCCGTTGCGCCCATGGTGCTCACCTTCGATCAGCTCGAGAACCTGGCCGGCGACGACGACGCCCGGGTACTTGGATATGGCAACTTGGTCGCCGAGCTGGTCGATACCGTACCTTCGCTGACGATTGCCCAGTTGGCGCTCACCAGTGAGTGGATGCAATACATCGAGCCACGGCTCACGCTCCCGCAGAAGACGCGCGTAGCGTCCGATGTGCTCATGCTCGAGTCGCCGGACCGTGCGCAGCGAGAGCAACTGCTTCGCACCTGGCACGGACACCTTTCGCCGGCCAATGGTCGCGGAGGTCGCAAACGCTTTCCGAGCCCCCTCTCCGCGGAGGAACTGGAGGCGCTGCTCGAGGCGCCGGGCATGACGCCGCGTCTCCTGCTCGCCGCGCTCTCGCGCGCGGTGGCAGGGAAGCCCGCGGCGACGCCCTCTGCGCCGCCGCCAAGCCTCCGCTCGGGCGCTCGCTTCGACGCGGTATGGAGCGAAGCCTACGCCGCCACGGTGGCGGAGCTCGCGCAGAAGGCGGAGGCTGGTGTGGCCGTGGACGCGGCGGAGCTGGCCGAGGGGCTCGGCAGCGCCCTCTCGTTCGCGTCGGCGCTCGAAATTGCCCACCGCACCGAGCGCGAGCGCGTGCTCACCGAAGTACGCGCAGCGAGCGGCGCAGCTACGTTGCTCTACGTCACCGGAACGCACCACGCTTCGGTGGGCAGCGCGTTCACCCGGGCCGCCGAGCTCGCGCAGTCTGGCAAGACAGTGGTGGTCCGCGAAAAGCACCTGGAGCTGCCGGCCAAGTGGGAATCGGTGCAGGAGCGCCGCGCCTCGTTCGAGTGCCTGCCCAACGCCCGCTGGCTGTGGCTGGAGCGCGACGATGTCGCGCGGTTGCTCACGCTGGGGAGGCTCATGAGCCGCGCGCGAGCGAATCGTCTGCGCGTGGGCGATTCCCCCGAGGTGCTATCCGAGAGCGACGCCCGCGCCCGCTTGCGCGACCACGATCCGCCGCAGCTCTGGCGCCCCACCGCGGCCATCGTCACCTGGCTATCCGATGTCCCGCGCGAGCGCTCCTCCGTTCCCGAATCGGCACCGTCCGTGCCGCCCGCCGCCCCGAAAAGCGCCCCCTCGTCTGCGCCTGCGCCTTCGTTCCGCGAATGGGTGCGCCTCGGCGGTCAGCTCGGCAAAGATGCTGTATCCCGTTATGTCGACCGCCTGCGCAAGCTCCGCCGCGACTGAACCTCGGCCTCCACGGCGCTCCCCATGCTAGCGTGAGCCATGGACGACGTTCCCTCGGCGCAGCGTGCTCTGGAGCGAGCGTGGGTGCTCTCGTGCCTCGTCGCGCGCGGATCTATCGAAGGCAAGGACGATGTGAAGGGCAGGGAAGCCACCCGGCGGGCGGTGCTCTCCTGGTTCGACGCAATGGGCCTTCAGACCGAAGCGGAGCCGAGCGAACTTGCCATTCTGAGAACGCGGATAGGAAAGCTCGAACCGCAGACGGCCATCGACTGTACCTGGGCGTGCGAGGCAATCGTGGTCCTCCTGTGGGCGCTGCACGAGGCCGAGGTGGGGCCGGCGCACGCACAAGTCCCCGACCCGCGGGCCATCGTGGGGGCGACGGGGTACCTCGACGAAGCAGGTGCGCGAGAACTAGCTGCGCGCGCATCGATGCGGCCTCAGGCGGAGATTGCCGCGTACGCCGAGCAGGCGCGGAACGTTCATTGGCGGCTGCGCCGTTTGCGCGCAGGCGTCGCAGCCTACGATTGCACGCGGGTGTTCGACGACGAGGCCCCGGAACGGGTGGCGCCCGTCGAGCTGGTGGAGGGCGATCTGGCGTTCGACGGCACGCCGGTGGGTCGGGTGGCGCGCCCCGTGATCGCGAGTGCGCTGAGCATTGCGGCGCAGCGACAGCGGGCATCGAGCTGGCTCGAGGGCGATGCGCAGCTGTACTCCGAGGTCGTGCTCGATACGTGAGGGTACGTCGGAGACGCGAGAGGCGAGACGGAGGCGGCGGCATCCTGTAGCGTAGGGCGATGGATGTGCGCTCCCTCGTCGCGGCGATGCTGGTGCTCGTCGCGTGCCATCATGATGCGCCGAAGCCCGCGGAGGCTGCGCCGGCACCCACCGCGAGTGCGGCCGTTGCCGCGGCGACGACGGCGCCCGTCGCGAGCTCGCCGCAGCTGGCGTTGCCATGCAAGGTGAAGCGGGCCGCGCCCAACACCGACACGCACTACGCGTGCCCCAGCGATGCAGCCCTCGCCAAATGTGCGACCAGTGACGTCACGGCGTGCATTCCCAAGGGTCGCGCGCGCGGCGCGGTTCCGCCCGGCGGAAAGTGCGTGCACCCTACATCGGCCGACGCCGCGAAGTGGGAGCTGGGCGACGACTGCGCCCCCAATCCGCGGACCACCTCCAACAGCTCGCCCAAGGGTAGCATCTGCGTCATGGAGTCGGGCCCCGGTGCATACTGCACCCACGACTGCAACACCTCCAAGGACTGCGCGGACCTCAAGCGCGACGGCTTCGTGGCCGAGTGCTTCTCGTCCATGTGCTCCATGAGCAAGCGCTAGTGGGCGTGCGGCTATTTCTCGCCTGCGGGCTCGTCTTTGCGCTGGCTTGCGGCAGCTCGCATCCGCCGCCGCCCCACGTGGACGTGCCCGACGCCGCGCCGGAGCCGACCCCGCCGCCGGTGATCGCCAAGCCCGTCTCGACGCGTCCTCCGCTGCCGCCCAACGCCACCTACGAGGAAGCGCTGGACGAGCCGGAGGACCTGAACGTGCAAGATACACGCGCCCACCTCACCGACCTTCAGCTCACGAACCCCATGCGCGACGTGCTGGGCAGCTGCCGGGTGCCGCGCAATGCCAAGGTCACCATCAAGGTCGCGGTGCGCGAGACCCGCGCCATCGGGGTCACGGTGCTGGTGAAGTTCGACCACGGTCCCTCGCCGCGTCCGCTTTCGCCGGCGGCCGCGAAGTACGAAGCCAAGTCCGCGGCCCGCATCGCCGAGTGCGCCGACAAGGCCACCCGCGCCCTCACCTGGCCGCCCAGCCTGCGCCGCGACTCGTTCACCACCGAGTTCTGAGGCTATTCCACGAGCTTCTTGGGACCCTGGCGCTCGAAGTACCAGTTGCCGAGGGCTTCCCGGTAGGTGGTGCCCTGGAGCGCGCGGACGTTGAAGTCCGGGGAGAACACCAGGCCGTGATCGCCCGCGCGGGGACTGAACACGCCGGTGACGGGGCCCAGGCTGGAGGTGATGGCGGTGCGGAACGTGCTCAGGTACGCGTTGCGCTCCGCCTGGTTGGTGGCCGCCTCGAGGCCCAGCATCTTCAGCTGGATGGGGTCGCGCTGGTCCTGATGCACGAAGAGCGGCACCGTGAGCTGCGGAAAGATGGTGTTGCCGATGGAGCACTTGCCGAGGTGCGTGGTCTCGGCCGCGGCGCACGAGGCGTCGACCTGCGCGCTCCAGTACGCGAAGCGCGCGTCGAATTCGGTATACGAGGGGAGCCCGCTGCCGCCCGCGGGCGCGAAGGCGAGAATGTCGGCGACCCATCTCGCGTCGTCCACCGCGCGCACCCGCGCCTGGGGCATCCGCGCCTGGAGCGCATCGGCATTGGCGAGCACCCCCAGGCCGCCCGCCGACGAGCCCACCAGAAGGACCTCTTTCGCGTCGGTCATGGCGAGATCCTCGACCACCGCGGCGACGATGTCTTTGCCGTAGAACGCGAAGTTGCCAGTGTCCGCCGAGGCTGCGCGGTGGCCTGCCCAGTTGTCGGAGCTGCAGTACTCCACGTAAACCGCGTTCGCGGTGAAGAAATCGGGATTCGCCGCTGCGTCCGCGGAGAGGATGCCGGTGCCGTTCTTGCTGGCCGCAGCTCCCGAGGTGCCCCGCAGGCCCGGGCCGCGCGCGGCACATTCGGCCAGCGTGTTGCACGAGCCACCGCCTTCGAGGCCGAGCACCCAGCGCTTGGCGCCGCAGCCGCTGCCGCGACGGATGTAATATACAGCGGGCGTGCCGTCGTTGCAGATGGCGTTTCGCGCGGTCGCGTTCTCCACGGTGCGCTTCTCCATCACCGGCGCGGCCACCACGGTGCCCGGCGGGTCGACGCAGCCGAGAGTGCCACCGGCGTCCGTGAGCGCGCCGCCGTCGGACGTGGTGCCCGCGTCGCTCGGCGAGCTTCCGTCGGGGACACTTGCGTCTGCCACGGTGACAGCGTCGGTGCCCCCGCATGCGAGGAGGGAGAGAGCGAGGACCCAGGTTGCGCGCTGCTCGAACGTCATTGCGCGCCTTCACGCAACTTCCGTGCGCGGAGGAATGCCGGGAAAATGCCGCATCCAGGCCGGCCGCATCGCGGTTCACCTGGACGCGGCCACGTCCAGGTAGCTACTCGATGTTGGCGAGGTAGGCGTCCTTGACGCTGCCGCGCACCGAGGCTTGCTCCGCGCCGATCCACGAGTTCACCAGGAGCACCACCTCCATGTCCTCCTGGAGGAAGTAGGCCACCGACTGCTCGGCGTCGTCGTTCGGCCCCGAGCCGTTCTGCCAGCGGCCGTTCTTGTTGTAGATCTTGCCCAGGGGCGTGTCGATCACCTGGTCGATGCCCAACCGCGCGTCGAGCGCCTCCTGCGCCTTGGTGGGCGAGACGATCGTGCCCTTGCGGCGAAACGTGCCCATGACGTCGAGTACCTGGTTCACCGACATGCGGAAGCCGGCGCCGCCGACCTGACTCGTGACGTCGCCCGAGTCCCAGCCTTGGCCGTCGTTCTTGCCGGAGTACGCCAGCGCGGATCCGTCGTTCGACTTGGGGCTCACGCCCGAGACGCCGGAGGGCGTGAATACCTTGTTTTGCACGTAGCTGAGGAAGGCATCGGTGGAGCTCGCGTCCCAGAGCGCGTTGTTGAGATTCGCGTTCACGTTGGGCGGGAGGCCGGCAAACTCCCAGGTCTTGTTTCGCGGTACCGCGCCGGTCATGGTGGCCGCGAGCACCCGGATGAGCGAGAACGAACCGTTGGTGTAGCCGATGCCGTCGGCGGGATTGGTGGAGACGCCCATCTCGATTTGCTGCTTGAACGACAGAAAATCGCCGCCGTACACCGTGAACGCCGCCTGGTGGGTGAGCAGCTTGCGGAAGGTGAGGTCGTTGGCGTTCTTTCCTTCGTTCCAGTAGGCAGGAATGTAGTTGCCAATCTTGGTGTCGAAGGAGAGGTTGCGCTCGTCGAGCATCTTCACCGCGGCGATGGCGGTGATGAGCTTGCTGACGCTGGCGATGTGCTCCTTGGTGTCCAGGTTGGGTGTGGCTCCATTGCGGCAGCGACAAGGCGTAGGATTCTCGTGACTTGAGGGAATTAATGCGGGACGCGGGGTGCTCTTGCGATCACGGCGCGCCGCAGCGGCCGCCGGCACGAGGAGCCCG
>JABFRG010000779.1 GCA_013141295.1 Polyangiaceae bacterium | reverse complement strand
GTTCTACCCCGAGGCGGGGGGCCTGTACAGATGCGGACTATGGCGGTCCGGGCGGGCGTTTAGTAGACCGGAGCCGTGACCGAAGCCTCCTCAGAACCCACGCCGCCCTCGCCGGTTTCGCGCCCTTTCGGCGGCAAAACCGTGGTGGCGTTCGGCATCTTGCTGGGCCTGGTGGCGGTGCCCCACCTGAGCGACCGGCTGGCGCGCTTCCGCATCGGCCATTTGCCCTGGGAGAAGGACCTGGAAGAGGCGGACAAGCGGCCGGCGGTAACGCCCCCCGCGGCGGTCCCCACGGTGGGCGAGACCCAGCTCTCGGCCTCGGAGAACAAGGGCTCGGTGAACAACGCCCTCCCCTCCACCAAGGGCGACGAGCTCGACCCGGAGGTGCTGGCCAAGAACCTGGGCTCGGTGGCGGTGGACCAGCCGCAGGCGCTCGATGCATTCTACACGAGCCTGGCGAAGACGCTGAAACAGGACGAAAAGCACGTCACGCGCATCCTCCACTACGGCGACTCGGTCATCACCAGCGACTACGTCTCCGGAACCATGCGCCGGAAGATGCAGGCGCGCTTCGGCGACGCCGGCCACGGGTTCATCCTGCTTGCCAACGGCTGGGACTGGTATTTTCACAACGACGTGAGCCACGGCGCCTCGTCCGGGTGGACCGCCAACCGCATCAGCGGGCCCTTGGCCAAGGACGGCATGTACGGGCTGGGCGGCGTGGTGTTCCACGGCACCCTGGGGGCCTCGGCCTTCTTCGGCACCGCCCAGAGCGGCGACTACGGGCGCAAGGTTTCGCGTTTCGATGTATATTACATGGAGCAGCCCAACGGCGGCGACGTGGAGATCAAGGTGGCCGGCAAGGAGCCGGAGACCTTCTCCACCCGCGGCGAGACGGCGGTCTCCAAGGTGCACGCGGTGGAGGTGCCGGACGGCGAAGCCAAGCTCACGGTGCGCGCCATGGGCAAGGGCGACGTGCGGCTCTTCGGCGTGGCGCTGGAGCGCGACGCCGCCGGCGTGACCTACGACGCCCTCGGGGCCCTGGGCGCCCGCGCCAAGATGTGGGAACCCATGAACCAGGACCACTGGGAGGAGCAGTTCGCTCTCCGTAAGCCGGCGCTCATCGTCCTGCAGTTCGGCACCAACGAGAGCGAAGACGGCTTCGTGAACCAGGCCGACTACGAGAAGACCGTGGGCGCCTTCGTCGACAAGGTGAAGGCCGCGGCCGGCCGCGACGCCTCGGTGCTGGTGGCCTCGCCCCTCGATCGCGCGGAGAAGAGCGCCGCCGGTACCATGCGCTCCAGCAAGGCTCTGGTGCGCCTGGTGGGCTTTCAGGAGCGCGTGGCCAAGGACAAGGGCGTCGCCTTCTGGAACACCTGGAAGGCCATGGGCGGCGAAGGTGCCATGGGCCGCTGGCTCAACATGAAGCCCCAGCTCTGCTCCGGCGACCTCACCCACCCCACCCCGGCCGGCGCCGAGGTCATCGGAGATCTGTTCTACAAGGCGCTGGTGAG
Organism: Polyangiaceae bacterium; assembly: GCA_013141295.1. GTDB lineage: Bacteria > Myxococcota_A > Polyangia > Polyangiales > Polyangiaceae > JABFRG01. The sequence continues at coordinate 10,521 of JABFRG010000779.1, read as the reverse complement.
CGGCTACGAAGCCTGGGCCTCGAAGCACCCGGGCTCGCCGCCGCTGCCGCCGGAAGCGAAGAAGTAGCGCGCTCAGGCGCCGCAGAGCACCGCGCGCTCGACGGGCGCGGTGCGGTGAAGCACGCGGAGGACGTCGTCGACCATGCGATGGACGAAGCTGCATGGCGCATCGGTCTCGGGCAAGGCCACGCGCAGCGGCGAGGATGAAGCGCCAACCTGCGCATCGATGGCGGCGAAGGCCGCGGTCACCAATTCGATATCCGGGGCGTCCGCACGGAAGTAGAGCTGCACGGTCCAGCCCTTGGTGGGTCGGCCGCATCGGGCCTCGTAGCCCTCGAGGGCGAAGGGCAGTTCGCCGACCCAGGCACGCTCGGCATCCACTTCCTCTTTGGTGGCGCGGAGGAAGAAGGCCTCCACCACGAGCTCGGCGATCCAGCGCGGGAAGCGCGCCACCTGGTAGGCGAACCACCCGGCCAGGCCGAGGCCCAAGAACGCGAGGAGGAGCTCGCCGATGGTGCAGCCGACATGGCCGTCGTGCGCCAGCAAGTGGTTCGCTGCCAGCAGAACGAACGGCGCAAACGGGACAATGGCGTGCGACAGCCTCATGAGCGCAGCGAAGCGCGAGGCCCGTACCGGACGCAGGTGCCGACCGAGCTCCACCGAGAAGGCCTGGTCGCCCGATTGACGCGCAGCTTCGGCCTTGGCCTCGAGCGCCGCGAGCGCTTCGGCCTCGGCACGGGCGGCCGCCTTGGTACGGGCCTCCAGCTTGTCGCGCCCCCGTTCGAGCAGGGCTTGCAGCACCGGATCGGACGTGGGTGGGCGCGGACGATAGGGGCCGTCCGCCAGATCGTCGACGGTCCGAACGAGGCCCTCCGTGCCGTCTTCTACGCGCTTCTCCACGGACATCGAAGCAAGATAGGGACGCTCCAACACCGCGCCACGAAACCGGGAAATGCAAACGCCAGATTCGTGTGCGACAAAGTCGGAGGGCGAGCGTCAGGGGCCCAGAAGGGTGCTCCCATGACCAAATATGCTTTCGTTTCGGCCGTCACGGCCATGTTGCTTCACGTTGCCTGTTCCAGCTCCAGCACGACCGACGGCTCGAACGGCGCCAGTAGCGGTGGCACCAGCTCCGGAACCTCTGGGGGCGGCGGAACGAGCTCGAGCGGTGGTTCGAGCGGAACGAACGCCAGCGCCGGCACCTGCTGCCTCAATGGGTCGTTTTATGCGTGCGGCACGAAGGACGCCTTCGACAAGTGCGCGGGCTTCGACGTGGGCGCGTGCTTGGACGCCTGCACGCCCGGCGACTTTGCGTGCAACGACGGCTGCTTCAAGAAGGGGAGCAGCGCCTCCCACGATCCGTCCTCGTGCGCCCGCGATGCCTCCCGCGACAACACGTGCAACAGCGGCTCGTCCTCCGGCTCCAGTGGCGGCGGTGGCGGCGGCGGGTGCACCGCCATCGGCGGCGCCAAGTGCGGCTACGACTCACAGTGCGGCTCGGGGAAGCACTGCGCGGGCGGCGAGTGCTACTTCAACTCGGTCGGCGCCGCGTGCGGCTACGACTCACAGTGCGGCTCCGGCAACCACTGCGGCAGCGGCTGCTGCGTGACCGGTGCGCGCGGCAACCCCTGCGGCTACAACAGCCAGTGCGACTCCGGCAACTGCACCGGCGGTAAGTGCCAGTAGCGCGAGATCGGTGAAGGAAGCGGGCGCGCGTCACGAATTGCGGATGCGGACCGCCACTTCACCGGGCAAGAGCTCACCCCAACACCCATCGCAGCGCGCGCTGGCGACGAGACCGGCGCTCGGCGCCAGCGGGAGCGCACACGACGGGCAGCGAAGGCGGCCGACGACTTCGTCGCTGAACGGCGGCGCGAGCCACGCGCTGGCGCTCGGCCACCCCTGTGCGTCCTGCAATGTTCGCTCGAGGCCTCCGTCGTTCCATTCGAACCAAGCACTCGAGCACTTGGGGCACACGTCGAGGACGTCGGTGGAGCCGGCGACCTCGAGTGGCCACATGGCGCGATCACACAGCGGACACGACACGGTGCGCCGCCGCGGCTCGGCATTGGCTATCCGCTGGGCCACGAGCCCAGGAACGAGCGCGCCCTTGCATCGGGTACACAGGATCACCGAGACGAGCTCGCGCTCGTGCGCCTCCATCGGGCTCATGCAAGCGGGGCACACCATTGCCGCAGCCAATGCCTCCGCATACTCCATCGCAGCGCTGGCCGATTCCGGCCATTGGGCGACCGCCTGAAGCACATGCTCCAAGGAACGCGCTCGGCCGCTGACCCAGGCGGCGGAGCACGTCGGACAGATGGCGGCCTCGTCCCCCTCGCCCGCCCCCACCATCGGGACCCGACACAGAGGGCACGGGAGAACAGAGGCTCGCATGGGCGAGGTCATGAAAGCTCCGAGGTCCGCATCGCGCGGCGACGGTCCATGGCATGACTATGTACGGTCCACGCGACTTTGCAATCTCAGGTGTGCGCTTGGCCGCGGTAGCCGTGCGACGTATCGCGCCCCTCGACGGCGAGCACTTCGTTGATGCGGTTCATGACGAACTGCGCTTCGGCGGCGTCCGCGACGAACAGGGGTACATGCTGCCGCCGACCGTCGCGCAGGCGAAGCGCCAGGACGTACGTCCGCACCCGCGCATCTGCAAGGAGCTCGGAGCCCTCTGCAACGACGCAGTCGTGCACGTCCTCGAGGGCTACGTCGAGCGGAGGACTTCCGGGCGCGGCGATGCGAACGCGACCCCGGCCGATGCGGAGCTGCGTGCGCAAGCGCTCACGAGCGATCCGAGACACGAGGGTGCGAGCTCCATCGCCTCGGGCCAGCACATAGCCGATACCCGCGATCACCAGGACGCCGAGCACCGCCACCAGGGACTCCCGCAAGGCGCGGGCAACGACCAGGACGAGCCCCACGGCCATGGCCGCTGCGATGGTCGCCCAGGTGCCGAACATGGCCGGATGAAGAGCGCTGCGAAACTCGGAATGCCAGGTGTCCATGGCGGGAGCTTCGACCCACGTGCCGGGTGCCCGTGGAGCCTCCGACAAGACGATGGTGGCATCGTCGTCGAAGAAGACTTCGATGACCTCGCCACAGGGGCACCCTGCGGAGCGCCGCAGCCGATCGACCGACCAGGTCGACGCGTCGCGACCGCACCGCTCGCATCGCAATGGCGTCACGCCCGAGAACGTAGGATTACCCCGCTGGCGCGCAAGCCAATCGGACGCCAATTCGCGCGGCGTTCGCCGACCGTCGCCATACGGGACCGGCCCGCGACCCGCCATGACCATTGACGTGGGCAAGGCGGCTCGCGATGCTTCGTGTATGGGCCACGGATCGAAGAAGGGCTGGTGCCTGTGCCTCCTGGCATGCATCGCATGCAAGGGTTCGTCGCAGAGCGGAAGCGCGCCCGCGGCGACGAGCGCCGCTCGCGGCGAGGCACCGATCCCGCAGCTCGCGGTGGCTTCGGGTCGCGCGAGAGCGCCGGTCCCCTCCGCCGGCGCGCGTATTGCTATCGCGCGGACGGACCTTCGCTGGGGTACCGAGGCCAAGTCCATCGCCCCGCTGCCGGGAGCAGACCAGTGGGCGCGTGGCTTCGACGCCCAGCAGAAGCGGAACGGTCAAAACGACCTGTCCATCGTCGCGCTATCGAACGCCGTGCGAGCCGCCGGCGCGCAGGAGAAGGATGCACACGCAACCGTCACCGTCGATGCCGAGGTGCCCTACCGAATCGTCGTAGAGGTGCTGTTCACCCTCGGGCAGGAGGGGTTTCACCACTTCGACTTCGTCGTGGCCAATCCTGCGCCCGCGACGTTCGCGGTGGAGGTGCCCGTGGCGCCCGTGGCCGAGGAGGCGTTGGCGAAGCTCGCTGCGGATATGGAGCGCGATCTCGTTCACGCGACCGGATCCGCCACCGGACGACCGAGCGCGCTGCCCAAGCCCACGATGATGCCCGACGCGAGTAGCAGGGCCACGACGCCGAGCACGGTTATCTCGCGTTGGACGCTCCGCGTGTCGTCCGTTGGCGTGGAGCTCCGTGGCCCGGAAGCGGCCGCATGCTCGGTCCCACGCCCGGACCTCGCGGGCATCGCAGCCTGCGTCACGAAGATCCCCTCCGGCTCCGCCGTCGAGCCCCTCCTATTCAGCGCCCCTGCCGATCTTCGCTTCCAGGAGCTGGTTTCGATCCTCGACCAGGTGCGAGGCGACGACGGACAGGTCGGCCGATTTCGAACGGTCCACTTCGCGCTGCCGCGCTGAAGCGTCCTCAACTGCTGGCGGAAGCGTAGTGATTCACCGCGCGTTTCCAGAGCAGCCGTGAGACGACGAGCGCGAGCACGCCGGCAGCAGCGCTCGCCGCCAAGGTCGTGCCGTCCAGGCGCCCCAGCAGGGCCTCCGCCGGATACGACGTCATGAGCGCGAGCGGGATGACGAAGGTGAACACCAGTCGCATCACCCCGCGAAACACCGAGCGTGGCCAGCGGGCCGCGTCGAGCACCGACGAGAACAGGTACGTGATGTTGTCGATGCGAATGACGTAGAAGGCCGTGCTCGCGGCCACCAGCCAGAAGGCATAGAGAAACGCCACCGACGCCGTGAGCGCCACGGTGGTGGCGAACAGATCATAGGCCGAGGGCACGTAGCCGATGCGATGGAGCGAGCGCACGATGAGCCCCAGGCCCACCAGCGCGTTGATGCAGCGCCAGGGTTGCACCTTGGAGAACGAGACGAACAGCTGCGAATCCACCGGCTTCACCAGCACGAAGTCGAAGGTGCCCTTGCGCACCTGCTCCACCAGGCCGGTGAGACTGGGCGAGATGAGCCCCTCCATGACGCCTTGCAGGATGGCGAAGATGCCGGCCACGATGAGCGCCGCGTCGAAGCTCCATCCGCCCAGGCTATCGGTCCGGTCGAACACCACCACCAGCGGATAGATGGCAGCGGCGATCCAGAAGAGCTCCACCGCGGCGTCCACCAGGAAGTCCGCGCGATACTGCAGCGAGGTGGTGACCGAGAGCCGCACCTGGGCCTTGAGCGTGGCGAGAGCTCTCATCCGCCGTAGGCCTCGAAATGGCGCACCCCACGGCGAAACACGAGGTGCGCAACCAGGGTGACCAGCGCGACCATCACCCACTGCTGGACCACCAGACGCAGCGCGACCGCGGGGCTCAAGGCGCCGGTGAGGAGCTCCACAGAGAGCCCCATCTGGTAGCGGAACGGCAGGTAGTCGAGGACCACCCGCACCGGCTCGGGAAAGAGATCGAGCGGCACCATGTAGCCGCTGAACACGAAAAATAGTGCAGTATACACATCCATGAGCTTGACGCTCTGCTCGATGAAGAACGCCAGCGCCCCCACGATGACGTTCATCAAGAAGCTGAGCGCCCAGGCGCCGAGCACCGAGATGGGAAAGAGCACGAGCAGCAAGGGCTCCTTGGGCGCGTGAATCAACGGATCGAGCGCGAAGAACAGGAGCGCCACCGGCATGGAGAAGAAGGCCCGCACCGGCACGTGCGCGGCCTGCTCGATGGCGTAGTGGACGATGGGGTTCACGGGCCGGAGGAGGCGCATGCCCAGGGTGCCGTCGCGCACCTCCATGTTGATCTGCCATGCGGCCCACGAGCCCCCCAGCTGACGGACCACGAACGCGGCCAAGAAGGACGCGTGGAGCTCACCGGCGCCGTAGCGGCCGATGGGCTTGCCGTCGGCAGCGGCGCTCCACAGGAGGAACATCACCAGCGGCATGGTGGTGGAGAGCATCCAGACGATGGTCTCGCCGCGGTAGGCGATGGCGTCGAGGAAGCCGATGCGGAGCATGGCGCGCACGCTGCGCGCGGTGGAACGTACGCTCACGCAGGCTCCGGCGCGGGCTCCGCCGACGGCTCCTTGGCGAACCAGGCCCGCATGATCTCTTCGAGTGGCGGGTCGGTGACGCTCAGATCGCGCACCGGCAGCACCTGAAGGGCGTGAGCCACCAGCGCGCTCACCGCGTCCTTCTGCACTTCGAAGGTGGCCTCGGCCGCGCCGTGCTCCACCAGGTTGCCCACCGCCCGAAGCTCCGCTGCAGGAACCTCGCGCGAGAGCGAGAAGCGCACGCGCTTGTCGGTGCGGCCTTTGCTCATGAGCTCCGAGAGCTCGCCGTCGAAGGCGATGCTGCCCTTGTCGATGAGGATGATGCGCGGGCAGAGCGCGGTGACATCGGCCATGTAGTGGCTGGTGAGCATGAGCGTGGCGCCGTACTGCTCGTTGTACCCGCGGATGAACGTGCGAATCGTCTCCTGCATGTTCACGTCGAGGCCGATGGTGGGCTCGTCGAGGAACAGGTACTTGGGTCGGTGGATAAGCGCGCAAGCGAGCTCGCATTTCATGCGCTCACCGAGCGAGAGCTGGCGGGTGGGCCGTTTGATCTGCTCGCCGATCTCCAAGAGCTCCACCAGCTCGGCGGTGGTCTTGCGAAAATCCGCCAGCGAGACGCCGTAGATGGCGCGATTCAGCTCGAAGGTCTCCTGGGGCGGGAGGTCCCACACCAGTTGCTGCTTCTGCCCCAGCACCAGGGTGATCGACGCCAGGAACGCCTCGCTGCGGCGGAACGGCTCGAGCCCACCTACGGTGGCGCGCCCGGCGCTCGGCTGCAGCAGGCCCGCGAGCATCTTGAGCGTCGTGGTCTTGCCGGCGCCGTTGGGGCCGAGAAAGCCCACCCGTTCGCCGTCCTCGATGCGAAAGCTCACGTCGCGCGCGGCTTCGACCGTGGTGTACTCCCGATGAAACAGCGCCTTCACGCCGGCCAGCAGCCCGGGAGGCCGCTTCTGCACGCGAAAGGTCTTTCCCAGGCTCTCGACCGAAATCACGGAGCCGCGGCGGTGAGTGCCGGCTTGTCCTTGCGCCAAGCGTCGTAGGCGAGCAAGAGCTCCTTGGCGAAGAGCTGCCCGAGATAGGCGTAGCTTTCTCGTGTATAGTGCACGCGATCGCGCTGCACCCGCGGCGGGTCTTCCTCGGCCCAGCGCGCGGCGGTGCCGTCGCCCCCGATGGCGGCTTGCTGATCGAAGAAGGCGCAGCCGGCGGCAGCCGCGACCCGACGCTGCACCGCGATGACGTCCTTGAGGCGGGCGATGGTGGCCCAGCCGGTGCCGGTGTCGACCGCGCGGTCGGGCGGCCCCAGGAGCAAGCAGGCGGCGCTGGGGACGGCGCGGGCCACGCGTCCGAGCACGTCGACGATGTGTCGCTCGTAGGTCTCGAGTGAAGTGTCGTCGCCCGACTCGTTGGTACCGTAGGCGAGGATCACCAGATCCGGCGCCCGGTGTCGGAGCTGATCGGTGAAGTGGTTCTCGTCCCACTCCTTGAGCGTGGTGATGCGCGCGCCGTTGATGCCCAGCGCGTCGAAGGTGAGGCCCAGCTGCGGTCGATCGAGCGCCGCGCCGAAGACCCGTACGTCGCCGTCACCGCGGGCGCGAACCTCGATGGAGTGCGGCCCTTCCGGGACGTTCACTTCCTTCCATCCGGAGGCGACGTCCTTGGCGTTGGTCTTCACCGTGGCCATACGGTTGCCGTCCACGAACACGTCGAAGGTGCCGCCCCGGGGTCGCTCCAGGTACGAGAGCTCGATGCGCGAGGACCGCGCGGTGACGTCGGACGAGGCCCGGGCCCCGCGCTTGCCGCTGGTGATGCTGGCGCCGCCGAGCCCGTAGAAGCCGTCGCCCACGAACTTTCCGTGCTGGTGCTTGCCCCGCTCGGACTCGAAGTGGCTCATGAGGCCGGGCTTCACGCCCTCCTGGATGTAGCCCTTGAACGGCGCGCCGATGGCCACGAAGCCGCGACCGCCGTCGCCGAAGCGCGCCTGGAGCCCGCGGCGGATGGCCGCCGTTTCCAGATCGGCCGCGGTGTGCGAGTCGCCGAACTGGACGATGCGCACGTCGTCGGTGCCTTCCTTCTTCTCCATCTTCTGGAGGATCTCGAAGAAGCGCGAGAGCTTGTAGGAGAGCTCGACGGACGCGAGGTGCGGCGCGCCGGGCTCCGCGGGCAGGCTGGCGCTGGAGGTCGTCGCGGCGGGCGCCGGACCGGTGCCGAGGAGGGCGCCGGTTTGCACCGGACGCGCCACCGCCGGAAGCGCAGCTTCATCCCCGGCACCATTCTTGGCCTTGGCCACGGCCTCGCCGCAACCGACCAAACAGAACAGAAGAGCGGGGATCCAGCGGTTCACGGCCACCCAATCGTTACACGCCCCGGCTTTTCCCGGAAAGTTTCTTTGCGTTTTCCCGCGCGGATCTCGGGTGAACGCGTCGAACGTCTCCATCGGCTCCCTGCTAAACTCCCGACCCGTGGTGGATCTTCCCCCGCGCGTGCGCCCGTGGTTCGCGGCCCTGTTCCTCGGGGTCCAGGCGGCGCTCATCGTCACGGCTGCGCGCAGGCCCGACCACGCCTTCGGCTTTCAAATGTTCTCCGAGTCGACGGTGATTCGCATCCGCCCCTTCCGCGAGGTCGACGACGCCTTCGGAATTCGCCTGGTCCCCATCGACCCATCCGGCACCTGGGTGAGCAAGGACGCGCAGGGCACCGCGCTCTCCTTCGCCTGGAACGACCGCATCAAGCGGCCCGAGCTCCGCATCTTCGATCAGTGGATCTTCGCCGGGTACGGAGCGGATGCGCAGCTCGATCGCCTTCGGGGCGCCCTCTCCGACATGGCGTCACACCTGGAGGGAGACACCGACACCCGGCGGCTCGTGCTCGAGGTCGACGTGAAGAAGAACGGCGGCGAGCCGTTCGTGGTGCGGCTCGAGAGCCCGTACCGCTGGCGGCGCGCGGTCGCGAACGGCGGCGCGCCCTGATGCGCGACTTCTTCGGCAGGCTGCGCACCGAAACCGGCGATCCCTACGTGCTGGGGTTGGTCCGGGTGTGCGTCGGCGCTTTCCTGTTCTGGCATGCGCTCTCGGCTGCGCGCGAGCTCTCGGCGCTCGGATACTTCGGCGACGGGTTCTACGTACCGTTCCTCGATGCCCTCTCCGGACGCGCGCCGGCTCGCGGCGTGTTCGTGACCATCCTCGCCCTGCGCATCCTCCTGGCGGCGATGATCGTGGTGGGGCTCGCGGCGCGGCCCGCGCTCTTCGCGTCGGCGCTGGTGGGGCTCTACGTGCTCCTGCTCGATCGACTGCAGTTTCATCACAACCGCTACACGCTGCTGGTCTTCGCGTTCTTGCTCTCGTTCACCCGCTGCGACCAGAGCCTCTCGGTGGCGGCGACGCCGGGGCCGCGATTGGAGAGCCCGCTGTGGGCGGTGCGTCTGATGCAGGTGCAGGTGTCGCTGGTGTACCTGGCCTCGGGCGGCAGCAAGCTGCTCGATCGCGACTGGCGCGAAGGCTTGGTGCTGGGCGATCGCCTGATGCGCTTCGGCGAGCAGGCGGTGGCGCGCGGCGTGCCGGCCGGCTTCGTGCACTTTTTGCAAGAGCCGCAGGTGAGCAGCGGGCTGGCCAAGCTGGCCATCAGCACCGAGCTCTTCCTGTGCGTGGCGCTGTGGCTGCGGAAGAGCCGCGTGTTCGCCCTGTGGTGGGGTGTGATGTTCCACCTGACCATCGAGCTCACGAGCAGCGTGGAGATCTTCACCTGGCTCATGCTGGCGCTCTACGCGCTGTTCGTGACCCACGACGTCCGCGCGCGAAAGCTCTTCTACAATCCGCGCCGCATGAAGGGCGTGGCGCTGGGGTGGACGGTGCGCCTGCTCGATTGGTTCTTGCGCTTCGACGTGCGCGCTTGGACGCCCGACGAGGTGCAGGGTGGGCACAGCATCGTGGTGGTGCGGCGCGACGGCTCGCTGGCCACCGGCGTGCGCGCGCTCGCCATGATCGCGCGGACGGTGCCGCTGTTCTTTCCCCTGTGGGGGCCGCTGGCGCTGGTCGCGAGCTTCACCCGCAAAGGCGATTTGCATACCGCAGCCTGACCATAGCGCCCCGCACCGCGCAGGAACGCCGACCGAAGTGGGGCATTTCGGCGCGGTGGGTCCAGCAAACGCCGAGGAAATCGGACGGACACGTTCTTGCTTCCGATACGCGTGAGGGCTCGCGCGCGCCTGGCACCCGCTGCGCGGAGAGACCCTCATGAACCGCGCCGTGCGTCGCCGCTGGATGGTTGCCGGTGGCGCGCTCTTCACGAGCGCAGCGCTCCTCGGCACAGCCTGCTCCTTTCCCGGGATCTCCTACCGCGACGGCGACAACGCGGCGACCATCGGGCCGGAGGCGCAGGCGGGCGATGGCGTTGCGCCCTCCGACGGCGGGATCCGCGATGTCCGCGAGGCCGCGCCACTCGTCGACGCCCTGGCTGCGTGCCCCGCGCTCTGCGAAGAGGCGGGTATCGGCGTGTGCGACGCCGGGACCTGCGGCATCGTCTGCACCGCAGCGGATACCTGCCTCGACCCCATCGCATGCCCGGCCCGTATTCCGTGCGCGATCACCTGCACCGGCGCGGGCTCGTGCGCGTCGACCGTCGACTGCGCCGGCTCCGGCGCCCACGCACACCACG
>JABFRG010001058.1 GCA_013141295.1 Polyangiaceae bacterium | reverse complement strand
CGGAAGAGGGCTACCGCGTTCGCGCGCTCCTGGCCCAGACCGGCCGTTCCCACGGATCGGACCTCGCGGACGCGGAGACCGATCTCGTTCGCGCGCGGCTCGAGCAGGTGTCGGCGCGCATCGACGTGAAGACCTCGCGCCTGCGGCTCGAGCACGCGGTGGGGCGCGACAAGGCGCCGGCGAGCGGCGACGCTCGCTGAATCAGGTTCCGAAGCGCCGGCCGGGCGAGGGGAGCGCGGTGACGCGCCTGGGGAACTGCGGGCTCATGCGCCGGGTGAGCAGCGCGACGTCGGCCATGGGCGCCTCCGTCCAGCGAATCCACCCGAGCTCCACCAAGCGACCGTAGAGCACCGGCACCAGGAGCAGCGTGACGCAGGTGGCCACCGCGAGGCCGCCCAGCTGGGCGATGCACAAGGGCTCCCAGAGCGGGCCGCCGTGGGCCAAAAGCGGAACCAGGCCGAGCATGGTGGCCAGCACCGTAACCAGCACCGGCCGCGCGCGGTGCGTGCACGCCTCCACCACCGCTTCCGTGAAGGGAACGTGCCGCTCCCGCGCTTCTTCCAGGTACTCGAAGAGCACCACGATGTGGCTCACGATGACGCCGACCAGGCTGATCATCCCCAGCGTGGCCATGAAGCCCAGCGAGCTTCCGCTGACCCAGAGCGAGATCAGCGCCGCAGCCACGCCGTAGGGAATCGCCGCGAGCACCAGGAGCGCCCGCGACGCGCTTCGGAACTGCAGGAGCAGCACCGCGAGCACCGCCGCCACCGAGACGCCGGCCACGAGCCACGTGTCGCCCCGCACCTTGCGCGCGTCCTCCTCCACACCACCCACCTCGATGGCATAGCCCGGGCCGAGCTCCGCCGCGAGCTTGCGCAGCTCCGGACGCACCGCGTCCATCACCTCGGAGGGCAGCGCGTGGGTCACCGGCAAGCACGAGACGGTGATGGTTCGCTGCTGGTTGCGTCGGCGAATGGTCGATGCCTCCGCCAGCATCGGGAGCTTGGCGACGGTGGCCAGGGGCACACGTCGGTCGCCCGCCGCGGTCACCGCAGCGTCGCCCACCGCGCTGCGGGTCCCCTCGGTGCTCCGTGCGACGATGGGCACCGCGCGCGTGGCCTCGGAGAGCATGCCCAGGAGCGAGCCGCGCCAGGTGTCCGCGGTCCCCCGTGCCACGCTGCCCGGTGAAATCGCCGCCGTGGCGGCCCTCGTCTCGTCGAGCTCGACGCCCATGCGAAGGGTGGCGTCGCCCCAGTCGTCGCGCACGCCGCGGGCCAGCGCAACGTCGCCCAGCGCCGAAGCCACCTTGTCGGCGACGTTTCGCAGAATGCGTGTATCATCCCCGGATATGCGCACCTCCACCGGCATGGTGCCGCTCTTGCCGTTCTCCAGCATGCGCACGTCGATCCGGGCCTCGGTCACGCGCGCGGAGGCCACCCGCTGGAGCTCCTCGGCGAACGCCACGGTGGCGCCTTCGTCCTCCAGCTCGACCACGATCTGCCCCAGGTTGGGCCGCGCGTTGGTGGTCACCAGCGAGTACCAGAAGCGCGGCGCGCCCCCGCCCACGTAGCTGGTCGTGGCCCGCACCGGGTACTTGCCGCCGCGAGCTCGCCAGCTCTCGCCGACCTCGTCGACCAGGGCGTCGACGCGTTCCACGACGCCGTCGGTGGCGCGGACCGTCGCGTCATTGGCGAGCGCAACGTTCACCACGAAGAGATTGGTGCGGTCTCGGGGAAAGAAGCTCGACTTCATGCGCACCATGCCCAGCGCGCCCAGGCCCAGCACCAGGAGCGAGCCCAGGAGCACGGTGCTCTTTCGCCGGAGCGCGGCACTCAGCACCCGCTCGTAGGTCACGGCCCAGATGCTCCGCTGCTTCGCCCGAGGCAAGCCCACGGTGGGCACCAGGAAGGTTCGTCCGAGCAGGGGAACGAAGGTCATGGATACGATGCGCGACGCCACCAGCGAGGCGGTCATCACCACCGGAAGCGACCACAGGAATCGACCCACGCTACCGCCCACCAGGAGGAAAGGCAGGTAAGCCACGATGTTGGCGGCGGTGCCGTAGAAGATGGCCCGCGCCAGCTTGCCCGGGCCGTGCCAGGCGGCGCGTTCCCGGGAGGCGCCGCCCAAAAGCTCGCGCTGGATCGCGTCGCCCGCCACCACCGGATCGTCGACGATGAGCCCCAGCGAGAGGATGAGCGAGGCCACCGAGATCTGCTGGATGTCCACCCGCAGCAGCGCCATGAGCACGAAGGTCATGGCCAGGGTCACCAGGATCGAGAGCGCCAGCACCAGCGCGGTGCGCCAGTTGCGGAAGCCCAGGATGGCCACCACCACCACGAGGAGAATCGACTCCCAGAGCGACGTGAAGAAGAGCGAGGTCTTCTCCTTCACCTCCCGCGCCTGATCGGTGGCGCGCTCGAGGCGCACGCCCTCCGGCGCCCAGGTGCGTGCGGCCGCGAGCTCGGCGCCGAGCTGCGTGTCGAGGTTCGCGAGGCTGTCGCCCTTGGGATAGATGGCGAGCGTCACCGAGCGCCCACGCCGCTTGCCGGCGTCGCCCGCGACGTCGCGGCGGTAGCTGCGCTGGCCCCGCGATGCGTCGGGGCCCCGGGTCACCTCGGCCACGTCGCCCAGGTGGAGGATGGCGCCGAAGGCGTCCACGCCGACGGGCGTTCGCGCCACGTCCGAAGCGGTCTGCATGCGCAGCACGGGGCTCACCGCCACGTCGCGCTGCCCGAGCGCAACGCTGCCGCCGCCGCCCATGACGTTGCGGGCGGCGATGGATTGTTGGATGCGCTCCAGCGTGAGACCGCTGCCCGCCAGCCGCGCCGGCACGTAGTCCACGAACACCGTCGGATTGCCGCCGCCCACCACCTTGACGGTGCCCACCGCGTCGAGTCGACGCAGCCGATCCGCGGTCTTCTCGGCGGCCTCGGTGATGGCCAGAAGACCGAGACGATCTCCCGCCGCGCGCCGCAGCTCGGCCTCCAGCGCTGCCGCATCGGTGCCGACGACGGACGGCCAAAGGTCCGGAGCTTGATCGGCCATTCGCACCGCGGCGTCGAGTCGGTGCAAGGTCGCGACGTCGGTCGCGGCGTCCACCAGGACGAAGCCGCTGCCTTCGACCATGGCGAGGTCGACCACGCCGCCTGTCGCGCCGAGCGCCTCGATGGTCCGTCGAAACGCCTTGGGCATCGACTCGCCCAGCGGGTAGGCGAAGAGCACCGCTGCTCGTCCGGTCGCACTCTTTCCGTGCCGCGCCCTCGCCAGCGCGTCGCGCACCAGGCCGGCCCGCAGCGCCAGCTCGCCGGTGGTGGCGGCTTCTCCGGTGACGGTGAGGAGGATCGCGGCGGTGTCGCCCATGCCCCGGTGGACCTCGGGCTTCCCCGCGCCCATCGGCAAGTCGACGATCTCGCGGGCCCGTTCCGCAGCGGCGTCGAGCGCTGCGGCCACCGCCGAGTCCGGCATGTCGTCGCGAACCGTGGCCGAGACCATGGCGCCGCCCACCGCCGACGTCGACTCCACCCGCTCGATGCCGTCGCCCGCAGCCATGCGCTCTTCGAGTCGCTGCGTCACCAGCTCTTCGACCAGCGCCGCCGGCGCACCGGGCCACGACACGGTGGCCGAGATGGTACGCGCCTCCACATGCGGATCCTTGTGCTTGGGCATGTGCGCGTAGCTCACGATGCCGGCCAGCATCGTGAGCACCATCACGGCGAACCCGAGCTGCGGATGCTGGACGAAGTACCTGGGAATCCTGAACGAGAGCGAGAGCGGGGCCGCGGGCTCCTTCGTCTCCTCGCTCCGATGGTCGCTCATGGGAGCACCGAGACGCGCTCACGCTCCGCCAGGAACGACGCACCTTGCACCACGACCCGCTCGCCCACCGCGAGCCCCGAGAGCACCTCGACCCGGTCTTGCACCACGTTGGCGAGGCGCAGCGGCTTCCGGTGGGCGCGCGACACGCCGTTGGCGTCGTCGACGGTGAACACCGCGAGCTCGCCTTCGGCGGCGCCGCGCACCAGCGCGCGTACCGGCACCGTCACCAGCGGCCGATCGGTGCGCGCCTTGGTGAAGACCACGCGCAGGGTGTCGCCCGGCTGCAGCGCGTGATCCTCGTTGGCGAGCACCACCTCGACGTCGAAGAAGGGCAGGCCACCGGCCGGTGCCGTGAGCTTGCCGACGGTCCCCGAGAGAATCGTGTTCGCCGCACCTTCGCGACGCACGGTCACGGAAGCGCCGACGGTGGTCCCGCTCAGGGCTTCGCGCGGCACCGACACCACCACCCGCAGCGTGTCGTCGTCGCCCACCGAGAGCACCGGCGCGCCGGCAGCCACCAGGCCGCCCTCGTCCACCGTTCGTGCCAGCACCACGCCATCGAAGGGCGCCGTGAGCGTCGCGTCCTGCAGCGCCAGCTTCGCGCTGGAGACGCGCGCGTGGGCCGCCGACGTCGCGCCGCTCGCCGAGAGGTATCGCGCGTGCGCGGCGTTGAGCTCGGCCTTCGAGATGGCGCCGCCGTCGAACAGAGCCCGCGCCTGATCGTAGTCGGCCTTGGCCTTGGCTTGGCCGGCGCCCACCTCCGCGCCCATGCCGTTGGCCTCGGCCAGCTGGTTCCGCAGATCGCTCGCGCGCAGCGAAGCGAGCAGCGTGCCGGCCTTCACCCGGTCTCCGGGCGCGAGCGCGCGTCCTTCGGTGGGATGCGCACCGAAGCGCTCCACGTAACCGGGAAAGCGGAACGAGAGCGCCGACTGCCGTCCGTAGGTGGCCACGCCTTCGAAGGTCGCGCTCGGAGCGTCGTGGGCCTGCGCGACCGTCTCCACGCGAACCGCCTGCGCGGGCGCCGGGCCTCCGCCCTGGGCGCATGCGAGGACCGACACGGCGAGGGAGGAGAGGAGCAGGCAACGCATGAGGTGCCCTATTCCAAGTTCCATGCCCTGCGCGCGAGCGACCAGAAGCGGCTGGGCAGCGCACGCCTCGGGGTTGCGTCTCCGCGGGAAAGATTCGTCGCTGCGGGACGCGACCCCGTGGTCGCGCCACCGATGCGCAAGCACGCGGTACAACTCCGTCGCGCGCGTCCATGCGCGGGTCACGATGTGCCGAAACGTCCGCCACTTCGGGCACCCGATGCGCCGGCGGTCAGTGCACCGTGCATGCACCGCGGCTGGGGGAGCATCGGACCACCCACAGGCAAACGCTCACACGCGAGAGTTGCCGTGGGAACGCATCAGGTCCACGAGAGCGCGTAGGTGACGTGCTCGCTGCCGTGCGTCTGCACCCGCACCGACACATCCTGCGCGCCGGAGAGCTCGGCTGCAGCGCGGAACGCGCCGGCGTAGGAGAGCGCCAGCAACGGGGCGATGACGCGCGGTGGATACTCGAGCGTGAGCGCGGCGTGCTTGGCGTCGTTGTCGCTCGGGAGGTCGAGAACCATCTCCACCCCACCGCGGTGGAAGAGACCCCAACGTGAGCGCGCGCCGCGCAAGATGGTCCGTGGCCCGAGCACGCGAAACAGCAGCCGATAGAGCGGGCTGTCGAGGAGACGCCGATTTCCCCGGTACACGTGGTCGACGAACGCGGTGTCGTCGGCGAACGTGTCGCTCATGGCGAGAAAGAGCGCCGACGCATGCACCTCGGGCACCCACGCGGTTACCGGTGCCGGCGCGTCGATCATCGCGCGAAGCGTGGGCGGGAGCTCCGGCCGCAAGGCCTCGCAGTCGATACCCACGAGAAATTCCCGGTAAATGGAGGCCTTCTGCACGCATTCTGGGTACGAGTCCAGGCCCTGCGGCAACGCATCCACGTACACCTGCATCCGTGCCAGCGGCGCGCCCATCGCGTTCGATGGTACACCGGATGCTTCTCGGGTGTGACGTCGTCCGTTTGGATTTTCCCACGTGGTCGACGCGGGCGCAGCGCCGAGTTAATGTGGACCCATGCGTCTTGCTCGATCTCGCTTGGGGCTCGTCTTTGCCATCGCTTCCATCGGGGGCGCGCTCACCGCCGCCTGCGTCGGAAGCGACGCCGGTCCGCAGCCGACGCAGCAGTCGAGCACCGACAGCGGCACGCCGAACAATCCCGACACGGGCCGGCCCGACACACCCGACGGCGGCGGCACCGTCGATGCCGACGCGGGACCCAAGGGATTCTGCGCGAGCAAGGCTGCACCGGTGGGCGCGGCCGACTTCTTCTGCGCCGACTTCGACGGTCCCAAGGTCGACGACGGCTGGACCTCCGTCTTCAATGCCGCGCCCGATGCGGGGCCCTTCTCGCTCGCACCGGTCACCAACGTGTTCCTCTCACCGCCGAGGGCGCTCAACGGTGCGGCCACGCCCGGCCCGGGCCCGCGCGGAGGCTACTTCGAGTGGAAGAAGGCGGGCGCCAGCGCGGTGAAGGGCATCGAGGTGTCCTTCGGCATCAACCCCACGCCTCTGGGCGGGGTCGTCGCCGGCAGCACCGGCTCGGTGACGTTCGTCGAGATGGGCGTGCCCACCGCCAACGCCGCCTTCATGTACACCAACGGCGGTACCGTCGGCGCGGGCGCGTACACCGGCTACTATCTCCAGTTCATCGTGAGCAACGGCGCGGCGGCCCTCACCACCGTGCGCGTACCCACCAGCCCCAAGCCCGACGAATGGACCATGGTGCGCATGCGCTATGGCCAGACCGGCACCTTCGAGCTGCTCTACAACGACGTCTCCATCCTGACGCCCGCCGCGTTCCAGATGACCGGCACCGAGGCCTACGTGCAGCTCGGCTCCAGCACCAGCGGGACGACGACAGCGGTGCAAAGCCACCGCTTCGACAACTTCACCGTCGCCGTCACCCGCTAGCTCCTCGTGCGTGCACTCTGCACGCACGAATCAGGCGGAGCGACGGCGACGGCGCATCATCAGCAGCGCGATGCCCACGCCCGCAGCGCAGGGAACGAAGCCGCCGGTCATGTCGCGGGCGCTGCCGCTGTTGCAGCTGCAGCCGGTGGAGGTGGTGGCCGCCGGCGTGGTGGGGGTCACCGGCGTGGGGGTGACGGTCTCGCCGCCCACGGTCTCGATGCTCACCGTGTCGTAGGCGCCGTCGGTGTCGCCCTTGTTTGCGATCTGCACGAATACCGCGGTGGTGCCTTCCGGCACGTCGAACTCCTCGGTGAACGTGGTGCCCGCCGCCACGTCGCGCTGGTCGTCGGTGGTCACCTTGCCGGTGCGACCGAGGGCCCAGGCGATGGGCTCGTTCCAGCGGAGGAGCAGGGCAGGGGTGAACGGCTTGCCGTTGCCGCCCAGAGGGTTGGTGCTGGTCTGCGCGGCGGCCAGGGTGGCCGTGACCTTCACCTTGGTGGCGCCGGCGGGGACCTTCTTGGTCACCTGCACGATGCCGGCGGCGATGGGGCTACCGAAGTTCTGCTTGCCGGGGGCGGTGAAGCCGGGCGAGCGGCTACCGTACTTCGGGGCGTTCGCCGACTTGTCGGTCACCTCGAGGACGCGCGTGCACTTGGGGAGCACGCCGCGACCGGTCATCGCCGCCTCGAGCACCGGGGCCGCCGCCGGCATGTCGGTCTTCAGCTGGGCGATGAACATCTTCGCCAGCGCGTCGTAGGTGAGGTCGGGCTTGCCGGGGCTGGTGCGCATGGCCTTGTACAGCGCCACGTCGAAGCTCTTGCGATCGGCCGCCGGCAGCTTGTCGCGGGCCTCCCAGAGCGCGCCCGAGAAAAGCGTGGAATCTGCATGCACCTCGCCGACCACCGTGGCCGGGCAGGTGTCTTTGTTGGCGAGCGTGCGAATGACCGACGAGTTCTGGTCGATGTCTTCCGAGGCGTACTCGCCCACGTCGGGGTCGCCGGCGAGGGCCGACGAGAAGTAGTCGGCGAGGCCTTCGTTCATACCGCCCGGGGCCGCGGTGGCGCCGAACTCGTCGAGGGCCCAGCCGCCGAGCTTCAAGGTGCGGTCCACCACCGCGTGGGTGAACTCGTGGTACACCACGTCGCCGTCGTAGGCGTAGTCGCGGCGCGGCCCCTGGCCGAAGAGCATGGCGCCGCCGGGAATGTTGAAGATGTCGGCGAACACGCCGCCCATGCCGCCCTGCGCCGGCGAGAAGAACGCGTTGGAGAAGGGAGCGAGCGGCGTGTTGGGGTCCGAGAGCTTGGTGAGGTCGCCGCTGTTGAAGCCCGACGGCACCCGCAGGTTCGCCATGGCCGGGAGCGGTTTATCGGTCACCACCTGCGCTTCCGCATCGCCCTGCAAATCGCGGAAGAACGCGTAGGCGCGGTTCACGTGGTAGTACATCGACACTTCCGAGAAGGTGTCTTCCGCGGCCTCGGTGCCGGTGTCCACCGGGGTGTACACGAAGTTGCCGTCGGTGTTCGCGGTCGCCGTCTGCACCGCGTCGCACACGTGCACCTTGAGCGGGATGCCGAAGTTGACGTCCTTCACGCTCTTCTTGTCGACGCAGTTGATGGTGCGCACGAACGGGTTGTCGAGGGTGGTGCCGGTGGGGGCGATGCCGAAGTCGCGCAGCGCGAGGGTGGGCGTCTTCTTGGGGTTCGCTTCGTAGGTCTGCGCCTGCGCCGCGTACTGCACCAGGTCGCGCACCTCGAGGAGCTCTCCGGTGCGCGCGTCGACCATGATGCGCGGTCGCACCGGAAGCGACATGGGCACCGCGGGAACGAACACCCAGGCCAGCCGCGCTTCGCCGTGGAGCGCCAGCACCACCAGACGCGCATCGCTCGCGCCGACCTTCACCGGCGAGTAGCGCGCGGCCACGTCGCTCGCGCGATCGGCGGTCACCAGCGGCACGGTGCTCGAGGGGAGGTTGCGCACCAGGCCGTCGATCACCACGCGGGCGCTGCCATCCTTGGCGACCCGCACCACCGCGTCGGAGCCCACCACCGGCACACCGAGGTGCAGCTGTCCGAAGTGCACCACCGACTCGCCGTCGCCGAAGACGTCCACCGCGCCGGCGCGGAGCGTGAGGTTGTGCGCGTCGGCGACGAAGGCGTCGAGGTGCGCGCGTGCGGCCGCGCTGCGTTCGACGTTCGTCGTCAGCGGCGCCAGCGTCGCGGCATTCTTGCCGGCCACGAAGCGGCTACCTCCTCCGCTGAAGACCAGCGTTTCCCTCGGGCCCGCGAAGGACGAGGTGGCGAAGAGGAAGAGCGCGAGACCGGGAGCGAGGAAGGGGCGACGCATGGCCGCAGTTGTACGCCGTGGTCGGTGCACGCGCCAGACATACGACGTCGTACTTGAACCCCTCGATTGCGCCAAAGCATCGACCGGTACGCGCCTGTACCTGTCGGGAATGGTAGTCTTTTCCGCCCTCACTGACTTCGTGCCGCGCCCCTGAAATTTTGACGCATCCGGATGCGGCGCCGAATGATGTTGCCAATCGGTGCGGCTCCCCGGTACACACCGCTCTCACTTATTTGCGGCTCTGCCGACTCGGAAACGTGAACCCCGCCAGGCCCGAGAGGGAGCAACGGTAGCGCGGAAGGGTGTGGCAGGGCCACTTCCTATTTTGTGGTCCGAACGCCGAGATTCGCGGCGTTTCGTGCGCCCGCGGCGGCCTCCCACGGGGAAGCCTTTCGGCGAAAACGCGGCCCCTCCGCAAGTGCTCTGATACCCTCTTCGAGGTGCCGGAATGAAGTACCTCTACGGAGACTCAGCGCCGTTCCCCCTGGGAATCAACTTCCTCGCCACCCTCGAGGCGTTCATGACGTCTGCGACGCGGGCGGTGGAGCTCGAGCTGCGGGCCGGACGGTTGGTATCCGAGGCGGCCGACGTATCCCGCGCCCGGGTGAAAGAGCTGGAAGCCCTCGAGAGCTTTCACACCATCGTGATGCGCGCCATCGGCGACACCGCGGTGAAGGTGAACCAGTCGGTGGCCCGCGACTACGCCAACAAGGTGGGTGAGTTCGCGGCGCGCTTCGTGGAAGAGCAGAAGCAAGCCACCAGCAACCAGAACGAGCGCGAAGGGGCTCACGCCCAAACCGAGAGCGCGCGCCTCCGTGGTGAGCTCTCGATGCAGCTCGAAGCCTTCTTCCGGGCCGCCGAGCTGCCGCAAGGGGGCACCGAGCTCTCGATGCAGCTCAATGGCAGCAGCTACGAAGCGGGCGGCGTGTACGCCACCTCGCACGGCATCGTCTCGGCGTTCACGCTCGACGTCTCCCGGGTGCCCGCCTGGGGCCACCCGCGCAAGGTGTCCGAGCTGGCCAGCAACCTGGATTTGCGGGTCGGCGTGAAGAAGAGCTGGATCAAGGGCACGGTCTCCACCGAGAACGTGCGCCTCGACGATTGGATCATCGGCGACCTCGAGTTCGACGAGCTGCGCACCACCATCTCGCTCCGTCGCAAGGCCGATCAGAAGGACGCGCTGGTCTTCAAGTTCACCTCGGCGGGCGGGCAAACCATCGCCACCGTCGACCACCCGGGCGACCCCAACGCCGACGCGGTGCCCGGCGAGATGGACCCCTCCGACCTGCCGTCCGCGCTCGCCTTCGTGGCTGCGGTCCGTGAGGCCGCCGGCGCGTTGCTCCCGCACAAGTCGCGGCTGGTGTTCGTGCGCCTCGACGGCACCGAGGTCACCCAGGGGCCGGTCATTCCGGTGGTCCAGCGCCTGGTTGCGATGCTCGCCCCCACGGTCCTCGAGATCGCCCAGCGGAGCCCGAGCGCCTACGAGCTCTCGCTGAAGCGCGAGTCCAACGACGGCCGCCGCGAGGAGCTCTACCTGCGGAAAGAGGAGCTCGCGAGCAAGCTCCAGCCGCTGCCCGCCGTGGGCCGCCACATCTTCGCGCCGCTCGGCCTCGAGAACTGGCTCCCCAGCGTCACCGCGGCTCCGCCCACCGCGGCTCCGCCCCCCGTGGCCCCGGCGGCCTCCGCGCTCCCCACGGTCATCATCCCGAAGTCGCCGCCGCCCATCGTGGCGCCCAGTGTCGAAATTACCCAGGAGTCGCCGCCTTCGGTGGCTCCGGCCTCGGGAGTCCCCAAAGCCTGAAGCGCTGGCTCCGCCGTGGGCTTGCCTTTGGGCTTCCCCAATGGCCGAGGGTGGACTACAACGAAGCATAGGAGTTTTGCTCGCGGTTCGTCCGCGGCCTCTCTCCAAAAGTTTCGTTCACTGTAACTAGTGGACATCGTTCAAGTTATTCACCGCGGCAACGCGGTCTTTCGCCCACCCCTCCCCCTGACGATCCACCTGATGGTGGCCAAAAACACTCACTTCGCTTCTTCGAGCGGCGGCACCCCATGCGAATACGCTGGTGCCCTCAATGCCGTTCTGCGTGGTGAGCTCGTTCGCGTCGGGGGGGCCCAGCGTGGGCGGGAAGGTTCCAGTCGTAAATGGCCAAGAATCTGCTCGTCATCAGCGTCGATCTCCGGGAGACCCGTGTGGCTCTCATCGAGGACGGCATCATCGCAGAGCTCCACATCGAGCGTGGGGGCTCCAAATCCAGCACCGTCGGGAACGTCTACCTCGGCAAGGTAACGCGCGTTCTGCCGGGGCTGCAGGCGGCGTTCATCGACATCGGGCAGGAGCGCGCGGCGTTCCTCCACGTCGAAGACCTCATTCGCCCCAACGACTTCGAGGCCTACCTCGCGGGTGGTCGCAAGAGCGCCCATAACGAAGCCGGAGGCGGAAGCGCCACGGCGGCCGATGAAGGGGACGTCGAAGGCGACGACGAGCCGGTGCTGGGCGCGGTGCCGATTCCCGAGGCGCTCGCCTCCAGTCTCTCGCTTCCGGACGCCCCCAGCTCGGTCGTCGATGTGCCGGTGCCGGCATCTTCGCGCGTGCTCGTGACCGGCGAGGGCAGCGCGCCCGAAGAGGTCGACGAAGAGCTCGAAGAAGCCCGCGCCGACGCGGAAGCCCGCGGCGACGTGGAGGAGTCCGACGAGGTCCCGGACAGCGACGACGACGACGACGCCGACGACGACGACGACGCCGACGACGCCGACGACGCCGACGAAGCCGAAGAGAGCGATGACGACAGCGGCGACGACGTGGCCGATGGCGACGCTCCCGACAGCGACGAAGAGGCCGACGACGAGGGCGAGGTCGAGGACGACGAAGAGGCCGACGCGGTCCC
>JABFRG010000063.1 GCA_013141295.1 Polyangiaceae bacterium | reverse complement strand
GCAGGGCACCGTGGTGGGCGCGAGCGGGCTGCCTTCGTACGCGGCGCCTGCCACCGTCTCGCCGCATGTTTGCCCGGCGCGGTAACAGACCTCGGCGCACAGCTGGGTGCGGGCGGTCTTGGCAGCGGCGGCGAGATCTACGGGGCGGTCGAAGGGGGCGATCACCCGGTCGGGACAGGGGCCGGGGCAGCCGTGAAGGACCTGCCCCAGCGCCGGCAAGCCAGCGAGGCGTCGAATAAGCTTTTTGATGTTCAAGGCGTATGAAAATAGCACGCGATGCGCGCCGCACCAGGCGCGCCGGAACGACCCGTCGATGTGCCGTAGCGCTTCCCCGAGCGCACCAAGAAAGTCGAGTGGTTTCGCCAATCACGGCCGGTGAGAAGGCTCTCGCCGCGGCCCCTTTGGGTGCTACACTCCCGCACCCGCATGTTGCCCGAGAAAAAGCAGGTCCTGATCGTCGACGACGAGCCGAATCTCCGCAAGATCCTTGCGGCCCAGCTCGCCCGCGACGGGTACGACGTGATGACCGCCGAAGACGGCGCCGAGGGTCTGCAGATGCTCAAGGAGCATCACATCGACCTGGTCGTGACCGACCTGAAGATGCCCAACGTCGACGGCATGACGCTCCTTCGTGAGGCGCTGCGCGAGGACCCGGATCTCCCGGTGGTGATGATCACCGCCCACGGCACCGTCGACACCGCCGTCGAGGCGCTCAAGATCGGCGCCTTCGATTACCTCACCAAGCCCTTCGACAAGGACGAAGTGCGGCAGGTCGTCTCCAAGGCCCTGCGCACCCGCGAGCTGGGCGACACCGACGCGAAGGAGCCCGCCAAGGGCGCCGGCGCGCGCTTCGGTATCATCGGCCAGTCGGTGGGCCTGGGCGAGCTGTACCAGGTGCTCGAGCGGGTCGCCGATACCCCGACCACCGTGCTCATCACCGGCGAGAGCGGCACCGGCAAGGAGCTGGTGGCGCGCGCCCTGCACGACCAGTCGTCGCGCAACGACAAGCCCTTCATCAAGGTCAACTGTGCGGCCATTCCCAAGGAGCTCATCGAGAGCGAGCTCTTCGGCTACGAGCGCGGCGCCTTCACCGGCGCGGTCTCCTCCAAGCCCGGCCGCTTCGAGCTGGCCAACGGCGGCACGCTCTTTCTCGACGAGATCGGCGAGATCCCGGTGGAGATGCAGGTCAAGCTCCTGCGCGCCCTGCAAGAGAGCGAGTTCGAGCGCGTCGGCGGCATCAAGACCATTCGCGTCGACGTGCGCCTCGTCGCCGCCACCAACCGCGATCTCAAGAAGCTCATCGCCAACGGCTCCTTCCGCGAAGACCTGTTCTACCGGCTCAACGTCGTCCCGATTCGGCTCCCGGCGCTCCGGGAGCGCACCGGCGACATTCCCATTCTCGTCTCGCACTTCCTCTCGAAGTTCAACGAGCGCCTGAAGAAGAGCGTGCAGGGTTGCGACGCCGACGCCATGGAGCTCCTGGTGGCCTACGGCTGGCCGGGGAATATCCGTGAGCTCGAGAACGTCGTGGAGCGCGCCGTGCTCTTCTGCGATGCCGTCAATCTGCGCTCTCAAGACCTGCCGGGCGAGCTCCGCGGCGGCACCGTCTCGCCGCGCGACCCCACCGATCACCTGCCCTCCGCGCCGATTCCGCCGGAGTCCGGCCTCAAAGAGCACGTGAAGATCGCCATGTCGCGCCTGGAGCGCGATCTGGTGAGCCGCGCGCTCACCCAGACCAACGGAAACGTCACGCACGCCGCTCGCCTCCTCAAGATCTCGCGCAAGGGCCTGCAGCTCAAGATGAAGGAGCTCGGCCTTCGGGAAGCCAACGAGAAGGGGGACATGTGATGTCCCGGGGCTTCGGCTCCGCGCGTCTTCGGCGCGCGTCTCTGGGGCTTCTCGTGGCATTTCCGGTGCTCGCCATCGCCGCCGGGTGCAGCAAGAAGCCGGAGCAGGTGACGCCCGCCAGCGACGTCTCGGTCTCCCTGGCCACGCGCCCCCCCGGCACCGCTTCGCTCACCGCGCGGCCGGGCATGGTGTGGATCCCCCCGGGGCTGCTCAAGGCCGGCACCCACCCCAACGTCGCGCCGCGCATCGCCGACGAAGAGCTGCCCGGCGCGCCCGTGCAAATGGGTGGATATTACATCGATCTCTATCCCTACCCCAACGAGCCGGGCGCCATCCCCACCACCGCGGTTTCTCGTGACGAAGCGCAAAAGCTCTGCGGCGCGAAGGGCAAACGCCTCTGCACCGAGCTCGAGTGGGAGCGGTCGTGCAAGGGCAACGACAACCAGACCTACGAGTACGGAAACGGCTACCAGGCCGACGTGTGCGGCACCGGCATCGCCGCCGATCGCGCAGCACGCCGGCCCAACGGCGAGCGCTCCACCTGCAAGAGCGGCTTCGGCGTCATCGACATGCACGGCGGCGTGTGGGAGTGGACCGATAGCCCTTGGGCCCGTCGCACCCACGACGCTTCGGTGGGCGTCCTCCGCGGCGGCAACGCCAAGTCCGGCGAGCTCGTGGGCCGCTGCGCCAATGCCCTCGGGCGCCCGGTGGGCACCAAGCAAGCGACCATCGGTTTTCGCTGCTGCGCCGGCCCCCGCAACGATGCTGCCGTGGACTTCGACGTCCGCGACCAGCAGGCGTTGGAGCGGCGCCCCGATCGCGAGCTCGAGGCCCTCACCGCGCCCCTCGCCGACATCACCACCACGCTCTGGGGCTCCCGCGAGACCCAGGCTTCCGCGTACGAATTCCAGCGCGCATGGCACTGGCACCCGGTGGGCAACGAAGAGCTCCTCATCGCCCTCGGTTGCGAGCGCCGCGGTGGCCCATGGGCCCACTGCGGTGTGGTCGTCACCCGCGTTTACGAGGGCAAGGCCATGCTCCTCGCGCAGTTCGCCACCGGCGCCCACATTCCCGACGTCATCGCCTTCGACGACGACAAGCGGCACCTCCGGGCCCGCGGCATGGACATCCGCGGCACCTTCCAGCGCGACTTCGAGTACGTCTACGGCCGCATCAAGGTCACCGAAGAAGCGCGTCCGTAGGTCGGCGCCGCATGAGCGTCGACTTTCTCAGCGTCGTTGCGTGGCTCGAGCCCTCCGTTGCCAGGCGCGTCGTCGCCCGATGCGAGCGCGGTGAGAGTCTCGGCGAGCTCGTCGACGAGAACGGCTCGACGCTCCACGACTTCGCGCGCGATGGCACGGACATCGACCTTCGAGCATGTGCGAAGGAGATGCGCCGCCGCGCGCCGCCGCCGGAGGACTTCGTGGCGGCCTCCCTCGACGGCGTGCCCGATGTCCCCGAGCTGACCGACCAGCGCCACGCCCGCTACGTCTTTTCTTCGCCGTTTCCGCTGCTCTCGGTGATCGACCGCGTCCTCGCCATCCCCTACGGTGCGCCGCTCCTCCTCGGCCGGGCGTACCGTCGGCTCCGACCCAAAGCTCGCGACCGCGCGGAGGCGGCCTGGGGTTCGCTTCTCCAGAAGCTCGGCGGCGAGCGAGCGGTAGCGCGAAGAATCGCGCCTTACGTCGACCGAGGCGGCGATGCCGTAGAGGCAACGCGCGCGATGCTCGGCGGCCTCGCGCTCGGGTTCGCGCGCGCCCGCGAGCAGGACCGCGATCTGCTGCTGGCCTGTTGCTTGGCCTCGGAAACGCTCTGACTCGCGGCTTCTAGCCTGGATTGTTCATGGTTCCGGGGCTGCATGTCACGATGCATCGGGAAATCTCGGGCGTACGGCGGTTCTCGACCCTGCGAAGGAACAACAGTCCGTCTCGGGTCTGCGATCCGGCGTGCGCCCGTCTTTCCCGCGCCTCGTGCCATTCGCCTACCGGCCCATGAACAATCCGGGCTAGGTCCCGATGCGCTCCAGGGCGGTGCCGGCGAACACGTTGCGCCGCCAATAGTAGGGCCGGAAGAAGCGCGAGAGCAGCCGCAGTGGGCTCATCCACGTGTAGTGTGCACCGGTTATCCGGTTGCCCAGCACCTCCTCGGCGAGCCATCCGCACACCGGCTCCGGCGGGTCGATGACGAAGTGGAAGAGCCACTTCATGCGCAGCCAGTTCTCCGGAAGGCCATGCTCCCACGAGGAGATCAGGAGATCGGTGGCGACCATCCCCGGGCTCAGGGTGCCCACCTGGATCGGCGTGTCGCGCGTCTCGCGCACCAGCGCGTCGGTGAAGTAGCGCAGCGCGCGCTTGGTGGCCCCGTAGGCGGTGAGGCCTCGGCTCCACTCGCCGCGGCTGCCCCAGCCCTCCATGTTGAAGAGCTTCCCGCGTCCCTGCCGGAGGAGGCCGCGCACGGCCACGTGGGAGCCGAGCATCGCCCCGCGCATGTTGGTGTCGATGACGTTGGTCACCTCGGAGGCGTCGAGATCGGCGAAGGCCCGGGCGGCGTTGCAGGTCCCGGCGTTGTTGATCCACACGTCGACGCTGCCGAAGGCCTCGGTCGCGCGCTCCCACAGGGCCTGCAGGTCCGCCGCCGAGGTGACGTCGCAGGGAACGCCGATCAGGCGCGAGGGCTCGGCGCCGAGCTTGGCCCAGGCTTCGTCCACCGCGCCTTGCGTTCGTCCGCTGACGACCACCGAGCAGCCACGCGCGAGAAACGCCCCCGCGAGACCGAAGCCGATGCCGCGTGTGCTGCCGGTGATGACGATCGCGCCCATGCTCGTTCCCACGGTAGACTAGACATCTTGCTGCCGTCTCTCTACCCGCGCCTGCTGGGAACCGCGTGGAGCACACTCCCGCCGGTGGTTCGAGCGTGCCACGATGCAGCGCCGCGCCTGGAAGCGCGAGGGCGATTCACCTTGACCCACGCGACGTCGTGGCTCGCGCGCATCGCCATCTGGTTCGCGAACATGCCGCCCGCCCGCCGCGACATCCCGCTCCGCCTCCAGGTCCGCGCGGAGGGGGCGCTGCAGGTCTGGGAACGCGATTTCGACGGCTTCACCATGACGACGGTGCAGCTGGCCCACCGGGGCGAGTTGCTCGCCGAGCGACGGGGTCCTTTCGAGCTCCTGTTCCGGATCGCGGCGGCGGGCGGAACGGTTACCTACGAACCGGTGGGCCTCCGGCTGGGATTCGGAAACGTTCGCGTGCGCGTGCCCGCATTCTTCGGGCCCACCGTGCGCGCGAGTGCTGGCTGCGATGACGGCGGCGACGCGATGAAGGTGCGCGTGGAGATCGGCCTGCCGTTCTTCGGCACCCTCGTCACCTACGGCGGCGCGCTTCGTCCGGTCCTAGCGGTCTAGCCACTCCCGGAGCTTCTCGTACACCGCGGTGCTGCTCAGCAGCTCGAGATGCGCGGTGCCCATGGCGATCCATCGGTGATCTTCCGGGAAGGCCAGGCCGAGCGAGGGTCGCGTGTGGATCCCGAGCGCGCTCTCGACCGGCACCAGGCCATCGCCCAGGAGCGCGTCGCGGAGGCTCGCGCCTCCGGAGCGACGGGAGAGGCTCGGCGTCTTGCTGGTGGTGCCGGCGATGGCGTAGCAGGCGATGCCCTCCGGGAGCGGGAGCCCGTGACGGAGGTCGGCGCTCCGCGCGAAGCGCATGCGGTCGGTCCAGTCGGCGTCGACCACGTTGCCGTATCGAAGGTCGGTGACGCCGGCGCTGCGAATCTTGCCGAGCCGCGCGAACGGCGCGCTGTAGGCGCTGATGCCGAGCAGCACGTCGACCAGGTTGCCCCCGCGCTCCAGCGGCGAGCCGTGGTGCGGTGAGCCGAGGCACACCAGGTTCCGCACCTTGGGCAGCCACGTCAAGTGCTCGAGGGCCGCGATGTGGCACGCGCTGCGCGAAACCAGGCCGCCCATGCTGTGACCCAGCAGCGTGACTTCCTCGAGCGGCACCGGCCACGCCTTCACCAGCGCTTCCAGCTGCGCGGCCAGCTCGCGACCGTTCGTGGAGATGTGGAGACCGCTGTTGTAGCGCACGTACACCGGCGTGTATCCGAGGTCTGCCGCGAGCGACGCGCCATGATCGTGTCCGCCGCGGTTCCACTGGCGATCGTTCATCGACGAGCCGTGCACCAGCACCAGGAGCTTCCCGGTGGCGCCGGGCATGGCGGAAGCCAGCGCGGTCGGCTCGAGCGAGAGCGGTCGTCCTTCGAACCGAAGATCCATGGAGATGGCCAGCGGGTTCTTCGTCTCCGCGAGGTAGTCGCCGAGCACGCCGTTGAGGGCGGCCAGGGTCGCGTCGCGCTCCGGTCCCGGCACGCTCTCACCGAGGAGGGAGCCGAGCTGCGAGAGCACCACGTCGATGCTGGTGCCCACCAGGTTGGTGATGCCGCGAATGGGGCCGTACACCAGGCGGGTGAGCGCGCGCACCGGTCGTGACAGCGGTTGCCCGAGGATGCCGGGGCCGCTGGCGATGGTCCGGTGCATCTCTTCCACGAGATCGGTGATGCCGGTGGTGGCGACGATGGCGAGCTTCACCGCACCCCGCAGATCGCCTCCGTGGCTACGCGGCGGCGCCGAAGGATGCGCGCTGTCGTTTTCGTTGCTCATGGCTAACCGAGGAGCTCGGCGGTGGCTTCGTCGCACTCGCTGCGATCGTCCTCGCAGCGTGCTGCCGCGTGCCTGTTGGTTGGGGCCGCGGCGAACTGGAGCGCCCAGCCGGTCATGAACGTGGCGCCAGCGAGCGGGAGGCCCACTACCGTGCGCGCGAGCGGCACCGTGGCCTGCATGAGCTGCAAGCCGACCTCGCGAAATGCGCTCGAAACCAACTCACGTCCGCGTTCCGTCTTCATGTTCGTTCTCCCCGTCCCGCCCCAACATCAACCTACACACGTGTAACTTACGACTGCGTAGCCAAGAGTCAAGGCGCATTGCGCGCAGTGCGTCATTTGCACGATTGATGCGGAAATTGCGCGCATCTCCCGCGCCGGTCCGGCGAGGTCCCGCGCTTTCACTGGGCTTTCCTTACCTACACTGGCGTAATATAAGCGCAGCATGACCCCCCGAGGACCGCGCCTCTCTGCCTCTGCCCGCCGGGCCCAGCTCGTGGACGTCGGCCGCGCGGTGTTCGCCAAGCGCGGCTACGAGGGCGCGTCGCTGGAGGAGATCGCCGACCGCGCCAAGGTCTCGCGGCCGGTGCTGTACGAGCACTTCGGGGGCAAGGAGGGGCTCTACGCGGTCATCATCGACCGCGAGATGGAGTACCTGGTGCGTCGCATCTCCGAGTCCATCTCCGCCGGTACGCCCCGGGAGCGCGTGGAGGCCGCAGCCCTGGCGTTCCTCTCGTACGTGAAGGACCACCCGGACGGCTTCGCCATCCTCACCCACGATGCCCCGGTCACGGCCGCCGGCGGCGGCATGTCGTCGCTGCTCAACGATCTCGCGGGTCGCGTGGGCGACGTCTTCGCGGCATCCTTCAAGGACGCCGGCTACGACGCCAAGACCGCCCCCATCTACGCGCACGCCCTCATCGGCATGGTCACCTTCGTGGGCCAGTGGTGGACGGAAGCCCGCAAGCCCTCGGTGGAAGAGGTCGCCGGCCACATCGCGGCGCTCGCCTGGATGGGCCTCCGCCACCTGCCCAAGCGTCCCACCCGCGTCGCCGCGAAGAAGGGCTAGGTCAGTCGATGATGACCGGCGTGACCTTTCCGTTCTCGTCGAGCTGACACATCCACGCGCCGGCCCACAACGTACCGCCGCAAACGCCGGTGATGCCGGTACTGCCCTCGCGCGGTCCAGAATACGACTGGGGGTCCGGGCCAATCTGGTGCCCGTGGCAGAAGCACGCGATGTCGCAGTCGCCCTTGCGGCTGCAGGGGCGCCCGACGCGCGGGCCCTCGCAGCGGAGGATCACCTGACCGGGATTGCGACGCTCGTGGCCTTCCGGTGACTCGCAACATGCGGTGCCGAGTCGGCGTTGGCCGCGGCGGTCGCAGGGCAGCGCGCTCGTGCTGGAGACTGCCGTCGCAACGGTGGTCGGTGCCGCAACCGAGGGCTCCGCGGTAACGAGCGGCGTCGGCTTCATCGTGGGGGTCGGCGCGGGCGCGGGCGCACGTGCGTCTCGGGCGCCGGTCTCGCATGCGACAACGAGGATGAGCGCGAGGACGCTCGTTCGGCGGAAGCTCGGAGCCAGCATGAGCTCGAGTGTACACCCTCGGCATTCACACCGTTTTTGCAACGATGAACGCCGCTTTGGCCGGCTACCGAGGTTCGCTGCATGCGCGCATCTTCCGGTACATGAAAACCAACCTCTGGAACATCGACTCCACCCACACCACCGTCGGCTTCGGCGTGCGCCACGTGATGGTCACCACCGTTCGCGGCGTCTTCGAGAAGGTCGCCGGGACCGTGCGCTACGACGAAGGCGCCCCCGAGGCCACCGAGATTCACGTCGAGATCCCGGTGGCCTCGGTGAGCACCCGCGACCCGCAGCGCGACGGGCACCTGCGTAGCGCCGACTTCTTCGACGCGGAACGCCACCCGCTCATGACCTTCGACTCGACCAAGGTCCGGGCCACTGACCCGGAGGCGCTGGAAGTGACCGGCAACCTCACCCTGCGCGGCGTGACGCGCGAGGTGGTGCTCACCGTGCGCGATCTGGCCAAGGTGCCTGGAGACTTCAACGGAAACCCGCGGCGCGGCGCCAGTGCTACGGCGACGGTGAAGCGCTCCGAATTCGGCATCGTGTTCAACAAGGTGCTCGAAGCCGGGGGCGTCGCGATTGCCGACGAGGTCTCGCTCCGGCTCGACATCTCGCTGGTGAGAGCCTGAGCGCGCGTGGCCTATACTCGGGGGCGATGGCAGACCTCAGCTTGGATGATCTGGCGGCCTTCGTGCGGGTCGTGGAGCGCGGAGGCTTCGCCAGCGCGGCGCGGGAGCTCGGGGTGCCGACCTCCAACATCAGCCGTGCGGTGGCGCGATTGGAGTCGCAGTCGGGGGTGCGGCTCCTGCATCGAACCACCCGGGCGGTCACGCCCACCAGCGACGGGCGCGAGCTCTTCGCCTCCATTGCGCCGGCCGTCGCGAGCGTGCGCACCGCCGCGCGCGCACTCGAGCCGGCCTCGCGCAAGCCCAAAGGGCGCTTGCGGGTGACCGCTCCGACGGACATGTGCGCCACGTTTCTGGCGGACGTCTTCGTCCAGTTCGCCGATCGCTATCCGCTGGTCACGCTGGACTTCACCCTCACCAACCAGCACACCAATCTCGT
The DNA here is from genome assembly GCA_013141295.1 of Polyangiaceae bacterium. GTDB lineage: Bacteria > Myxococcota_A > Polyangia > Polyangiales > Polyangiaceae > JABFRG01. The sequence goes on along the minus strand of JABFRG010000063.1, from coordinate 2,918 downwards.
CGACGAGGGCTTCGACGTCGCCATACGCGCCACCGCGAATCTCGCCGATTCGTCGCTCGTCGCGCGCAAGCTCGGCGACATCGCGCACGGGCTCTACGCGTCGCCCGGCTACCTGAGCAAGCACGGCGTGCCCGGCTCGGTGGATGACCTCGAGCGCCATTCGTGCCTGGTATTTCGCGCCAAAGAGCTCACGCGCACCTGGGCGCTCCGGGGCCCGACCGGCGCCGTCGACCACACCGTTCAGGGGCGCATCGGCGGCGACGACTTCAGCTTCGTGCGCGCCATGGTCATCGCCGGCGGCGGCATCGCCTTGCTCCCGCGCATCAACTGCGCAACCGACGAGGCCAGCGGTCGCCTCGTGCGCGTCTTGCCCGCCTTCCACGCCCGCGGCGCCACCCTCTACGTGGTGTGCCCCTCGCGCAAGCAGGTGCCCGCGCGCGTCACCGCCTTCCGCGACTTCGTCACCGACGCCTTCGCCACCTGGTCCGCGCAACAGAGCGGATGAATCGATCTCGCGACCCCTCTCGCCAGGCGAGGAGGGCGCGTAGGCAGAGCGCGGCGCCGAGCATCTCGCCGCACTCCTCGAGCAGGACGAGAAACGTGTAGACTGCATTGTGCCAGCCGTGGCGCCGCGCCCACGCTTGGCCCAGCGTCTCCACACCCACCGCCGCCGCGACGAACACCACGCCCGAGACGACGAGCCGCGTGCGCAGCACCGGCGGCAGTCTTCGCAGCATGGGCACGAGGGTTGCGGCGAGCGCGGCCGCCAGCACGGCGCCCAGGAGCCAAACGGTGATGGGTGGTACGTCGCCGCGGTGCTCCAGTAGCCACGCCGCAGCGCGCTCGTGGAACATGGCCACCTCGTCCACCGCCGCGGCGGAGAGCAAGAACGCGAAGGCCGTGAGGCCGCGAGCCCGGCGTCGCAGGAGGAACGCGACGAGACCGCACGCGAGGAGCCCCGCACTGGAGAACCAGGTGGGCACGTTGCCTTCGCCGTCGAGATCGAAGGCGCCATAGCCGGGCGTCGCGAGGTAGGTCGCGCCCAGTATCGTGATGCATGTAATGTGCACGATAAGGACGGCGCGTGCATTCACGGGGGCGAGAGCCACCGTGCGAGCTCGGCCGCGCTGGCGTCCTGGAAGGCGCGTGGTTCCGCGGGGGTTTCGAGGGAGGCCAGGCGATTGCGGTACCACGCCACGTCGCGCCAGGCGCCGTGCTTGAACCCCACCGCGTCGTAGATGCCCACCAGCGTGAAGCCCACGGCCCGGTGCAGGCCTTCGCTCGGCGCGTTGGGAAGCGTGATGCCGGCGTAGGCGTTGGCGATGCCCAGGCCGCGCAGGGAAGCCAGGAGGCCCTGGTAGAGCGTACGCCCGACCCCGCGTCGCTGAAGGCCATCACGCAAGTAGATGGTGGTGTTCACGCTCCATCGGTAGGCGGCGCGCGGCAGATGCTCGGTGGCGTAAGCGAAGCCCACGACGTCATCGGCGTCCACCGCAACGATCCACGGGTAGCGCCCGCCGTGTTGTTCGAGCTGGCCGGTCCACGACGCGATGGTCGGCGGCGTGTCGTGGAAGCTGATGGTCGTATGCTCCACGTAGTGGGCGAAAATATTCGCGATGGCCGCCGCATCGGCGCTCCGGGCGACGCGCAGTACTACGTTCTCCACGCCGCGATGATGCCAGGTTCCGTCCTAAATTAGCGCGGGCTCTTACGCGTGAGGCCCGGAATGCAGTCGAGCAGTCCCTCGCAGCTCTTCGGCGGAGGGCCGCAGAGCGACTGGGGCTCGCGGAATTCCACCAGGCAAGCCTCCAGCGTCGCCACCGTGGCTGCGCACGAGAGCGGCCGCGCCGCGCACTCCGCCTCGAGCGGCTTGCCGAGCCACGCCGTTCCGTCGGGGCACTCGTAGCCGTATCCCTCCTTGTTGCGCTGCCGCAGGCTCCCCTCCGGCCGAACCTCGTCGTTCACCCAGGTGCAGAGCTTGGCGCGATCGTCATGGCCGAGGTCGCGGAGCGCGTGATCCCGAGGGACGCCGCTTCCCGAGGCGAGTCGCTTGCGCCGCCTCTCGCGGCCCAGCGCCGTGGGCTCGTCTTCGGTTCCATAAGTGTCCTGAACGTAGGTGCGAAGCGCCCGCTGCTGTTCGTCGTCGAACATCCACGGCGCCAGGCCATGTGCCTCCGCGATGCGCACGAAGAGCGCGCGCGCCTCCTTCGGCATGACCGTGGGCCGTGCGCCACCGGTTCGTTCGCTCGCGGGCGCCACGATCCACTCGCTGCAGCTCAGGCAGATGACGATGCGGGCAACCGGGGCGCCCTTGGCGTCGAAGAACACGATGCCGTGGTGCGGGTCGAAGTAGCAGCGGGTGACGGCGACGCTGAAGCTGGCGGGGCGCGGCGCCTTGGGGTCGGCCGCCATGACCAGCTCCGGAAGCGCCAGCACCGACCGCCGCTCCTCGTCGGTGAGATCGGTGTGGCCCGTGCGAACGTCGCTGCAGAAGGTGCCGTCCGCGCGCAGCGGTTCGGCCTCCGGCGCGCACGGCGTCTTGCCTCCGCCCGAGTGTCCGAAGGTCACCATGGTGGCGCGGGCGATGGCCGACGCGGGAAAGCGTCCCGATGGCGCGATGTGGCGAAAGCCGGTCGCCGGCGCCTGCGGCGCATTCCCATTCCCATACGTACCGCGCGCATCGTGGAGCGTTTCCAGCTCCCGCAGCCTCGCCTCCATCGCATCGCCCTGGGCCACCGGCGCCTCGCTCGTCGAAGCGGGCGCAGTGGGTTTCGCGTGAGGTGGCGAAGGTGCGGCGCGCTGCGCTCCGCACGCGACGAAGAGGGCACCGAGCACCAGCACCCAAGACCGTGACCGTCGCGCGCGCATCTGGAGTGGTCCTTTCATGGCTCTCTCTGGGGCGACCTTTGGCCGAAGCG
>JABFRG010000648.1 GCA_013141295.1 Polyangiaceae bacterium | reverse complement strand
CGATGGAGGCGGCGATGGATCGGCGTCGGAACGGATAGGTCAATTGTGCGCGGGTCCTGACGTCGCGTTCGCTCAGCCCCGCCGTGCGATGGCTTCGGCGGCCCGACGCGACAGGAGCGGATTCAGCGAAGCTGCCATGGCCAGCAGATCGCCGGAAGTCGGCGCGTCGATACGCAGGACGTTGGGCTTGCCGCCGGCCGCTCCGTGCACGTCTTCGAGCGAGACGATGATGCGCAGCGACGCAAGATCGACGGAGATGGAGCGCACGACGCTGGCGGGATCACGATCGCGAATCCACGCGAGCAAAGGCTCCGCCGCCGCCAGCGCTTCGTCGGCCGCCGCTCCCCGGAGATCGACACCGGGCTCGCGAAAGGCGATCCCGGGCTCTATCTCTGCCGGGAGCACGCGCACGTGACGGTCGCGAAAGCGGAGCTTGAACGATGCGAGCTTCATGGCCGGCGTGCGAAGGCACGCTGCGCAGCGCCTCGGATGGCGCTCGCGACCTGGCCAGGCGCCTCGAGCTGCGGGTAGTGGCCGACGCCGCGGAGCGCACACACCTCGGCCCCCGGCAGCACCTCGCGAACGCGATCGAGCACGTGACCACCGGAGATGGGATCTTCCACGCCCCACACGAAGGAGAGTGGAACGGCCGCCTGCTGGAGCGCGCGCTCCCACCGCTCGCCGTACACGCGCCGTTCGCGGATGTATCCCAGCAGCGCATGGCTTCGCGCCGCGCCGTCGTTGTAGGCGATGGCCTTCCAGTGCTCGTCGATGGCCGCGTCGTCGAACGCTTTGGGCACGGCGACGATGCGGCGCAGGCTGCGCGCCAGGGTCTTCTTGGCGACCAGCCGCGTGAGCAGCACGCCCGCGGGCCCCGCCAGCGCCCGCTGCATGGCGATCGGGCGATGGAGCGCCGGGTAGAGTCCGCCGTTCATGAAGAGCGCGCCGGCGAGGGCGAACGGCAAGCGTCCCTCGCGAGCGCGGGCGAGAAGCTCCTGCCCCACGCTCACGCCGTAGTCGTGGGCCACCACGAAGACGCGCTGGGTCGGCGCGAAGACGGCGCGCTCGGCGATGGCCACCGCGAGGTCGGTCTGCGCCTGGTAGCGATACGGCACGTCGGCGGGCTTGTCGGAGGCGCCGAAGCCGAGGAAGTCGAAGAAGACGCAGCGGAAGTCGGCGCGGAGCGCCGGCGCCACCTCGGCCCAATCGAAGCTACTGGTGGGAAACCCGTGCAAGAAGAGCACGACGTTCGCATCGCGTGCACCCTGCATGCTTCGGAAGATACGCGCCCCCTCCACCGTCACGTACTCGCCCTGCTGAATCCAGCTCTCGTAGGCGCCCATTCGCGTTCGCGTTCGCGTTACCCGGACCGAGGCGGCACGGTTCGAATGCCTTGCAGCTCGTCCTTGAACTCGCGGTTCATGAGGTTCTTCAGCGCTTCCATGAGCGGGCGCTCCTTGTGGAGCACGTGGTAGACCTGCTCGATGATGGGCGCGTCGATGCCGAGCTTCTGCGCCAGCTCGTAGGCCGCCTGCGCCGTCCAGTAGCCTTCGGCCACGGTGCGGTGGTTGGCCACGTACTCGGCGGGGTTGGCTCCCTTGGCCACCTCGACGCCCAGCGTGCGGTTGCGGGAGAGCGCACCGGTGCAGGTGAGCACCAGATCGCCGATGCCGGCGAGCCCGAGGAACGTGAGGGGGTCGGCGCCCAGCGCCACGCCGAAGCGCGTGATCTCGGCGAGCCCGCGGGTGATGATGGCCGCGCGGGCATTGAGGCCGAGATCGAGAGCGTCGGTGGCACCGGCGGCGATGGCCAGCACGTTCTTCAGCGCCCCGCCCACTTCGACGCCAATCGGGTCGGCGCTGGCGTACACGCGGAAGAAGGGCGAGTGCAGGAGCTCCTGCACCGGCTTGGACGCGATCATGTCCTTGGAGCCGGCGACGATGTCGCAAGGCAGGCCCTGCGCGACTTCCTTGGCGAAGGTCGGCCCCGAGAGGAACGCCAGGCGCTCCGGCCCCACCTCGGGCAGGACCTCGCGCATGACCGTTCCCAGGAGCGAGAGCGACGACTCCTCGATGCCCTTGGACGCGACGCCCACCACCGCGTCCTTGCGAATGGCGCCCGCCAGCGAGCCAGCCACGTCGCGCAGGAACTTGGAGGGCGGCACCAGCACCACCAGGTCGGCCTCGGCCACCGCTTCGCGCTTGTCGCCGGTGACGGAGATCTCCGGGACCAGGGCGAACCCCGGCAGGAAGGGCTCGTTGATGCGTGTAGCCGCCACGCTTTCGAGCACTTCTTTCTCCCGCGCCCACAGGCGCACGGTATGCCCGCGGCGCGCGGCGTGGATGGCGATGGCCGTGCCCCAGGCCCCGGCGCCGACGACGGCTACGCGTGCCATCAGTGCGGAATGCCGGAGAGCGCGATCTCCAGCTGGTTGCGGGCGAAGAAGCCGGACTCGTCCACCGAGTAGTCGTCTTTTTCGATCTTGAAGGTGCGCGACGCGGTGACGTCGGCCCGCCCGGTGAAGCGGTAGGCAACGGACGGGGTCATGTACGTCTCCCGGAGGAGGAGGATGGCGAGATCGATGGGCACGGTCATGGGAATGCGCACCGTGGTGGTGGCGTCGGACGCGAGCCAGATGCCGTCGCCCGCAGCGCGGAAGTCGAGCGGGATGGTGTAGCGATTGGCGAGCACCGTCTGACCGCGCATGGCGCGAATCGCCACGTCGTAGCCGTTGGGGTTGTGCACGTCGACGACCATGGTCATCACCACGCCCACGCTGGGTGGGAAGGCGATTTGCATGCCGCTGATCTCGGCGTGATTGAGGCGCATCGTGGGCTTGCTGGCGCAGCCGGTACCGGCAGCGAGAAAGACGAGCGACGCGAGACAGATGCAGCGGAAGAAAGAGGATCGAAGAGGAGCTGTACGCACGACGGGAATGCTACCACGAGCCCCGGCGCGCGCGTCAGAGCTGTGCTTTTCCCGCAAGCCCCAGGGATCGCGCAGTTTCTGCCACCCGCGTCCACACCGCCTCGTGCACCTTGGGGTCGAGCGGGTCCGGGGTGACCTCGGTGCCCTTGGTGCAAGCCGCCAACGCCTCGGCCGCGGCGATGAGCATCTCCACGGTGATGGCGGAGCTGCGCACCGAGAGGGCGCCTCGGAAGAGGCCGGGAAAGGCCAATGCGTTGTTCACGGTGCGTCCGTCGGCGGCGAAGAGCGCGCCGGCGGCCAGCGCATCTTGCGGGGAGATCTCCGGCTCCGGGTTCGACAGCGCGAAGATGACCTGCCCCTTGCGCACCTGCTCCGGGCGGATGAGGCCGGGTTTGCCGGTGGTGGAGACGATGATGTCGGCTTCCGCCATGAGCTGGTCCAGGGTGCGCCCCTTGGCGCCTTCTTTTTCCAGCGCGGCGATGGCGTCCGGCGAGACGTCCGTGACGAGCACGTCCTTCATGCCGTAGGCCATGGCCAGCCGAGCGATGGCGCTCCCGGCGGCGCCCAGGCCGATCTGCCCCAGACGCGACTTCCGCGGGTCGATGCCGGTGGCACGACAGGCCACGATGATGGCCGATAGCGCGACCGTGGCGGTGCCGTGCTGATCGTCGTGCATCACCGGCTTCTGCAGTCGACGCTTGAGCTCGCGCTCGATGACGAAGCACTCGGGAATCCGGATGTCCTCCAGGTGAATCGCCGCGAAGGTCTTGGAGCAGAGCACGACGGTGTCGATGAACTGCTGGGCGTCGAGGGTATCGACCAGCACCGGCGTGGCGCTGATGCCGGCGAACTCGCGGTACAGCACCGCCTTGCCCTCCATGACCGGCATGCTGGCGAGGGGGCCGATGTTGCCCAGGCCCAGCACCCGCGAGCCATTGGTGAAGATGCCGACGGAGTTGCCGATCCCGGTGAGCTCCCAGGTGAGGTCGGGGTTCTTCTGGATCGCCCGCGACACCCGGGCGACGCCGGGGGTGTAGATGGTGCGGAGATCGGTGACGTCCTTCAGCGGCACCCGGCTCATCTGCTGGAGCTTGCCGCCGCGGTGACGCTCGAAGACGGTATCGGTGACGTCGAGGAGCTCCACCTCCGGGAGGGCCCGCACCGCCGCCACCATGCGCTCCGTGTGCTCGTCGTCGGCGGTCTCGACGATGAGGTCGCGCACGGTGTGCTGCTCGCCGTAGCTGACGATGGAGATGACGCCCACCAGGCCCCCTGCGTCGCCGATGGCGGTGGCGAGGTCCGCCAGCGCTCCGGCACGGTGGACGATACGGACACGAAGGGTCGTGTCGATGCTGTACTTTCGCATGGCCCGAGGGTGCGCCGCGCGCCTGCCCGCGTCAACGACTCGCACGCGGAATCATGTGTAGATTGCACGCATGAAGCTCAGCCGCGGTGTTCCTCGAACGCGGAATATTGAATACCCGGCGGAACACCCACATGTACGTTGCGCGCCTCGGGTGGCGTGTTAGGCCACGCCCGTGAACCCCCGCCGCCCGCGCTCGGTCGCCCTCCCCCTCGCTTTCGTGACGCTCGGGGCCTTCGCGTGCGGCAGCTCGTCGACGCCGGGCGAGGAGACCACGCCCGCGCGCGACGGCGGAGCGGGGACGAGCGGCGATGGGTCCACCGGCGACGCCGGCAACACCACGACCCCCGGCTCCCTGGAGGGCGTGTGGAAAGTACACGGAACCGACGCGCGCGGAGCCTACACCGGCAAGGCCGAGGTCCGCAGGAGCGAGGGGGGTGATCTCCTCTTCCTCCGCGCAGTGAAGTACGACGCGCTCGTGGTGGAAGGCGACCGCGAGCTGCACTGGGTGTGGACCGGCACCGCCCGAGGCGACGGCGTGCGGGCGCTCGACGTGGCGGTCACCCTCGACAGTCGCGACTTCGTGGTGCGGAGAGGCGCGCTCACGCGATCCATCGCCGACACCCCGGCCTCGGTGACCGGTCGTCTGGAGCGCACCGGGGCCACCGTCGCCGCGACCTACGGCGCCTTCGGGACCGAGACCTGGGACGGCTACGAGAAGCCCGGCGCGGCGCCCATCTTCGCCGAGGATCGACGCATCGTCCCGGCCCACGCGCCGCCCTCGTCCGCCGACAAGACGGCGCGCTTCACCGGCTTCCAGTCGTTCCAGGCGTTGTCCGACGTGGCGCCTTACGTGAGCAGGCCCGAGTTCCAGGCGGCGGTCCACGGGCACGTGCTCGACCGCACCGACTTCGCGTTCTATCGCGAGAACCCCAAGGCGCTCCGGGTGGTGAACAAGGGCATCGACGCCATCAGCCTGCAGGAGACGAAGTCGCGCGCCGATGCGTTTCGCGCCACGCTGGCCGCCAAGGCGCAAGGCTTCGCCGCCGAGATCGAGTCCGAGTTCCTCGACCCGGCGACCGGCATGTTGCTCGACGGCGCGCCCACCGGGTTTCCCAAGGAGCCGCACTTCTCGGCCGCCCTTTGGACCGGAACGGTGGTGGCCGCAGAGCTGTATCGCTTTCAGGTCACCGGCGAAGCGGCCGCCAAGACGCAGGCGCGAAAGAGCCTCGACGGCATCCTCAAGCTCCAGGAAGTGACCGGGAACTGGAGCGAGTTCGCCCGCGCCATTCGCGTGGCCAAGGGCGTCACCAGCGACGGATGGCGTACCGGCGCCGGCTCGCTCTCCGGGCTCGAGTGGCTGCCCGGCGGCAACAACGACATGATGAAGGGCCTGTACCTGGCCTACGTCATGGGCCACGACGCCTTCTGCAAGTCCGCCGGCGAAGAGGCGCTGTGCGCCCGCATCCGCATCAACGCGCAGCACCTCGCCGACGACGTGAACGTCGATCGCGGCGCCGACGAGCTCGACTCACCCTGGCTCGCATCGGTGGTGTCGAGCGCTCCCCTCGACGTCCTCAAGTACCAGGCGAAGGCGCAGGCCGCCTGGATCGTGGTCAAGCCCACCTTGCTGATCACCGCGCCCAGCTACGATCAGGGCATCGCCGACTGGAGCGGTCTCAACCTGGCCTTCGTGGGCGGCATCTTCCACGGGATGCTGGCGGAGAAGTGGAACGTCGGCGGCGACGCCAAGACGAGCTACAAGGCCCAGGTCGACGCCACCTTCAAGACCTTCGCGCAGCAAAGGCTCCCGCTTTGGAACCTCATCGTCGGGGCGTACGGCAGCGGTCCGGACTCCGCGGCCACCGACGACGCCAAGTGGCGCTTGCGCGAGATGCCGTTCCCCAAACCGATGCAAGAGGTCGACCTGCGCATTCGACCGGACTTCTCGCTCTCTCCCTACCCTTCCCTGCCGTGGAAGAACGACTGGACCACCACCGACCGCACCCAGGCGCTGCGCACGATGCCGCTCTTCGCCGAGGGGCTCGATCTCTATCGATTCCGATTGGGCCTCGTGTATCGCGGCGGAAGCGAGACCATCAAGCCGCCGGCGCCGGAGTACCTGCTGGCCTACTGGTTCGGTCGACGCTTCGGCCTCATCTCGGCGGCCGACTGACGTCGCGAGCGCAAGGTCGCCTCAGTCGCGCCAGAACGCCGCGTGTGGGGCGTTACTGGACCTCAGCAGTTTCGCGGTTTTCGAAGGTGGCGCGCCGCGTGCACTTGCGGTGGCCGTGGCCAAACCCCGTGCACCGAAGCCGACTTTGCTCCGGCGCATCGTCCGGGGCCTTCGCTTTCTTCTGCTTACGACGGTCGGCCTCTACGTCGTCTATCTCGTCGCCGGGAACGTCTTTCTTTCTTCCTCTCTGTTCGACCACTTCGTGAACGCGAGCCCGGCGGACGTCACGATCCGCTATCGGACCGCGTGGACGCTGCTTCCCGGGCGCGTCCACGCGGAGGGGCTCTCGATCCGCGGCCGCGACAGCAGCATCGAGTGGATCGTACGCATCGACGACGTGGACTTTCGCGTCTCGCTCTGGGCCTTCACCCACAAGACCTTCAAGATCACCCAGGCGGAGGCCAACGCGTATTCGATGCGCGTTCGACCGCGCCTCGAGGCGCCTCCCAAGAGCCGCGCCGAGTACGGCAATCTGCCGCCCATCGAAGGGCTTCCGCCTTACGGGGTGAAGACTCCGAAGACCCCGGCCGACATCGCCGAGCTCACGTCCGACGACGCCTATCACCTGTGGACCATCGAGATGGAAAACCTGGTGGTGAATTCGGTGCGCGAGCTGTGGGTCGGCACCGCGCGCTTCGAAGGCGATATGCGCGCAGAAGGCGAAGGCTTCTACTTCAAGCCGCTCCGACAGGTAGAAGTGTACCCGGCGAAGTGGATGATTCGCCAAGGAGCGGTGAACATCGACAACCGCGAGGTCGCCGCGGCCCTCGGCGGCGTCGGCACGTTCTCCCAGGCCCGCTTCGACCCGCGGACGGTGGAGCCCGGGACGCTCTTCCACGGGATGAACCTCGATGCGAACGTGCATGCCTGGTGCCGGCACATTCGCGACCTGAACCTGCCGCTCCCGGAGGGTCTTCGGCTCACCGGCGCGGTGCACGTGAAGGCGCTGGTGGCGCACGTACGCAAGGGCGTGCTCCAGGAAGGAACCTGGCTCGACGCCGACGCGCCGGCGGTGGGCTTTCATTTCGGTCCGCACCACCTCGGTGGTGCGCTCCGGACCGAGGCCGAGGTGCGGCGGGTGGGCGACGCCCCCACCCTGCTCGTTCGCGGCGAGGTGTTCGACGTCTCGTTCTCCCACGACACGTCCGACGCGGAGCGGAGGAAGCGCATCGCGCGCTCGGCCCACACGCACATGATCGCCGACGCTCGCGCGCTCGACCTGGCGGCGCCTCTCGGCGACCTGCACGTGGTGGTGGATACGCCGGACGCGACGGTGCCGGATGTGGCGGCCTTCGCCAGTTACGTCCCGGCAGGCACGCCGCTTACCTTGGGCGGCGGCAGCGGACACGCGAGCGCTCGTCTCGAAGCGTGGTTCGCGGAGCATCGCGCCAGCGGCCAAGGCGAGATTCGCGGCGACGACCTCGACGCCGGCCTGGCGAAGCTCCGGGTTCGTGGCTCGCTGTGGGGACGCGCCCGCTTCGAAGAATACGATTGGAGTGCTCGCACCGCCCGGGACGTGGTCGTGGAAGGGCGCATCGATCGCGGTAGCCTCGCCGACGCCAAGAGGCCGGCCCAGCCGCTGGTGGCGGTGCGCGGCGTCACCTTCGACGCCCACGCCTCGCGACTGCTGGTGGAGGACCCGCTGGCCAACCTGGTAGGGGCCATTCACGTTGCCGAGGCGCGCGTGGAGGACCCGCTCCTCTTCGCGAACTACCTGCCGGACGGCCCCGACATGAAAGTGAGGACCGATCTGACCCGCCTGGGGATGGACGCGGATCTCGTCATCGTCAATCACAGAGCCCGTGGGCGTTTGGGCGCGCGGTCGGCCGGGTTCGGCCTGGAATACGGGCCGTTCTTGCTTCTGGCGGAGCTGCGCGCGGCGGCACGCGTGCACAACTGGGACTGGGAGCACGGCGATCTTGCCCTGGACGACGCCACGGTCAGTCTCCGTGGGGTGCGGGTTGCCACGGCGACCGAGCCGCCCGCCATGGAGATCGACGAGCTCTCGCTCCGCGCCCGAAGCCCGACCTTCGCGTTTTCGCATCCGCTGGCGTCGCTCGCGCTGACGGCGGACGTGCGCGGAGGAAAGCTCCGGGACGCGGCGGCCGTGAATGCGTTCCTGCCCAGTGGAACGGCCGTGGGCCTGTACGCCGAGGACGGCACGTTCGAGAGCCGCCTGGTGGCGACGCTGCGCAGCGGCGTCATGGACGGCAAGGTAGAAGGCCGAGGCCACGGTCTCGGGTTTCGCAAAGACGGCTTTCGCCTGCTGGGCGACGTGGCCGCCTCCGCCGACGTGGAGGCGCTGGACTTCGACGCGAAGACGCTGATCATTCACGACGCCCGCGCGAGCTTCTCCGACGTACGCGGCCGGGTGGAACAGGGCGGCGAGGTGGCCTTTCGCGGGCAGCGTCTCGACGTCGTTGCAAGCTCGCCGTTCTTCGACATCTTGCACCCCTCGCTGCGCAACGTGGAGCTCGAGGTGGCGGTGGATCACGCGACGATTCCCGATGCGCGCGCCTTCCAACCGCTCTTGGGCGGCGACACCCTCGCGATTCTCGGAGGCTCCGCCGAGGTCCACGGGCGGCTGCATCTCTCCGCCAAGGAGCGGCGTGGCGACGGCATGATGCGGGTCGCGATATCGAGCGCCCGAGCGAAGGTCGGAAAGATGGTCACCAGCGCCGACGCCGACGTGCTCTTGCAGATCTGTGGTTTCGATCCCGAACGCTCGGTGGTGGACGTCTCCGGCTCGCGGGCGCTCCTCACGCGGACCGCGGTGGCGAGCAAGCAGTGGCCGACGGAGGAATGGAAGGGAGCGGTGCGCTTGCCGCAGGCGACCTTCCAGCTCGACGAGGCGTGGATGCTGCACGCAAAGGTCGACGTCGAGGCCGACAACGCCAATCCGGTGTTCGCGTTTCTGTTCCGCGACGAGTTCCCCGGCGCGTTCGTGGGCCTGACCCGGACTCCGTACCTCAACGCCAAGGCGACGCTCGACGTCGGCGGCGGCCTGGTGGCCATTCAAGCCATCGACCTGCACGCCGGCAACCTGGCGATGCGCGGTCTCTACGCGAGTCGCGACGATCGCCGCCGGGCGGCGCTGGTGGTCGACAAGGGGCCGTTCTCGGCCGGGCTCCGCGTCTACGACGACTCGATTCGGCTGCGTCTCTTCGGCCTGGATGGCTGGTTCCGGGCGCACGGCGCCGAGGTGACTCACCTCATCCTGGAGCCCAAGAGCGAGCGTCCGGCCCCCCGCGAGACGCGCCGCTGAGCTCCCGAATATTCGCGACTTCGACACCTGGGTTGCAGCAGTCGGACACACGCCCGACACTTGAATACCCAATGTAGGCAAAACACCGCACGAGGCTCCGCCTCCGGAGTTAGGTGACGCACTCTGCCTCGGTGCGGCAAAGGATCACGGGGGTGTGCCGCATGTGTGTGTACTCCGCAACGATGCAAAGCGCACAGGAATTTATCAAAGCAATACGAACACTTGCGACATCCACTCCACAGCCATGTGCGCTTCCTGTGGATTGTGTCGCGGGGGTGGCATGTGGGCTGCACTCCGCGGCGCACCTATGATCGCTAGCCGCGTCGCGTCGACCTCCCTCCTCCCCGCGCGCGCCCCTTCGAGCCGTCTCGAGGAGCTGTGCGAGTTCGCTCCGGAGGACGGCACCGACGAAGAAGTCGTCTTCTGGTTCGTACGGCTCGTCCAGTGGCTACGCCCGCGCGCCGACCAGCGGCTCGGGGCGAAGCTGCGCTTCCTGAGCGCGCGACTGGAACAGAACCCGACATGGGAGCGTCGCTTCGACGCAGCCCTTCGGCGGCTGGTTACCATGGTGGACGTGGAGCGGCTGCTGACCCACGGCGGCATCTCCCAGGACTTCCACCTGGCCGGCGCCGTGAAGGAGTGGCTGCTCATCCACGCGCTCCCCGAAGCGTGCAAGACCGACGACGGCGCGCAGATCATCCGCCTCGCGTTCTTTGCCCGAGACGTCGAGTGGCTTCGTCAGCCCGAGCTCATGGAGCTCTTCGCCGCGAGGGCCGACGACGCTACCCGGGAGCGACTGCGCGCGGCGGTGGAGCGCTCGCTGGTGGACCTGGCGCACCAGATCATGGCGCAGGCCCACGCGCCCAGCGTGCGACAGCTGGCGCAACGGGATCGCTCTCCCTATCGCGGTCTCTTCGATGCGGTAGCGGCGTTGCCGGCCGGCCCGGAGCGAGAACCCGCCACGGCCGAGCGTTCGCTCCGAGCGCTGCTGGGACGCATCCGCGAGTGCACGACGCTGCTGCAAGCGCACCGAAGGGAGCTCGCGGAGCGCGGCGCCGACCTCAACACGACGTTCCAGCTGAGCCGGCTTCAGGAGCAGCTGGCGCGGCTGGGGCTCCTGGCTCGCCTGCGGGCGCAGAACGACGTCGCAGCCCGGGGAGATACCCTCGCCACGCTGGTGGCGAAGGTGGCGCGGAGCGGCAGTGGGCGTCGACTCTTCGCCCGCAGCAGCGATCTCGTGATCCAGAACCTGGTGGACGCCGCCGCGAACGTGGGAAGGCGCTACCTGGGCAGCGAGACGTCGTCGTTCGCTGCGGCCTTTCGCGCCGGTGCTGGGGGCGGCGCCCTGATGGCCGTGGCTGCGGTGCTCAAGTTTCTCGTCGCACGCTTGCACTTGCCCACGCTCTACGAGGGCATCGCCTACTCGCTGAACTACGGCGCGGTGTTCTGCGCCGCGTACCTGCTGCACTTCACCATTGCCACCAAGCTTCCCGCGCACACCGCCGCAGCCCTGGCCCGCGGCGTTCAGGACGGGCCGAGCCACCGCGCGCGGCTGCGCACCTTCCTCGGCGTGTGGCGCTCGGCGCTGCGCCTGCAGGTCGCCGGGCTCTTCGGAAACCTGGTGGTAGCGGGCCCGCTCGCGTTCCTCTTCGACGTGGCGATTCACCGCGCCATGGGCGCGCATCTCCTGGATCCGGAGAAGGCGCACCACGTCATGCAATCGCAATCGATCCTGGGTCCCTCCGCCGCCTACGCGGCGCTCGCGGGCGTGTTCCTCTGGGTGAGCAGTCTCATCGGGGCCGCCGGCGACAACTGGATTCGCGTCGTACGCCTCTCCGACCGGCTCGCCACCAATCGCCACGCGATGGCCCACGCGAACCCGGTACGGGCGCGCGCCCGGGCCGAGGCGGTGCTCGCGCGGGTGGGTGGCTTGATGGGGAACGCCTCGCTCGGCTTCTTCCTGGGCATGGTTCCGGCCGCGTGCGCCATCGCCCAGTTGCCCGTGGAGATCCGACACATCACGGTGAGCACCAGCTCGGTTGCGCTGGCCTTGTCGGCGGGCGCTACCCACGGCGCGCAGGTGCCGCTGGCCCTCGCCGGCTTGGTGGTGATCGCTCTCGTGAACGTGGGCGTGTCATTCCTGCGCGCGTTGACACTCGCGCTCCGCGCGACCCGCAGCTCGCGCACCGCCGCGTCGTCGCAGGCGCTGGTGCGAATTGCCCTTCGACGCGCGCCTTTGGGCACCGCAGCGGAGACGTCTACGTAGCGACCGGACCTCACGGCGCGCGCCT
>JABFRG010000732.1 GCA_013141295.1 Polyangiaceae bacterium | reverse complement strand
CTCTTCCATGGTCTGGGTGCCGTCGATGTGGGCGAGGAGAAACCCGGCCCGGTGATCGATGGGCAACCGCGTGATCTGGTCCATGGGCAACACCACGCGAGGCACGCGGCCATCGACCGCCGGACGCGCGACGAACGACGCGATGTGCGCGCTCAGGCTCGAGATGGAGGTGCGGCCGTCGCCGTCGGCCGGGTGCCCTTCGCTCCGCAGGAGCCGCGGGTCCACGCGGCCCACGCGGGTGATCTCCTCGGGCTCTCCGAGCTCGAGCTCGATCACGCCGAAGCCACGGCGCGACGGTGCGGGCGCCACCGGCTCTTCCAGCTCGATGCGTCCGAAGTCTTTGATGCGCCCCGAGGTACCCATGGCAGTGTTGACGGTAGCATCGGCCAACGTGCGATCGAACGGAAAATTCCCGTCTTCGACCGGCGCATTTTGCCTCACCCTCACCATGGGGGCCGCGCCGGCGACCCGCGCGCTGCGCACGATCCCGGACGGCGGATCGGAGAGGCTCGCGCCTCCGGAGCGACGGGACAGCGTGACCTCCAGGTCCTCCCGTCGCCCTTGCTCCACAGCGGCATCCGCGCGCGAGAAGCGGCGGGTGGGCGATGCGGGGTACAGGGGAGAGGAGAACTTGGGGAGTGTCGCCATGAAGTCAGCTACCGCGATAGGTGGAGATGCCGAACGGGCTCAGGAGCAATGGCACGTGATAGTGGGCCTTGGGGTCCTTCGCCAGGAAAACTATGGGTACGTAGGGGTAAAAGGCGTCCTTCCCCGCGAAGTACGCCGCCGTGTCGAAGGTGATGCGATAGATGCCGGGTACCAGGGGCCCGGCCGGGAGGAGCGTGCGCAGGCGGCCGTCGGCGTCGGTCTCGCCGCGCCCCACCTCGACGAAGGTCCCGCCTTCGTCGCGCTCGAGCACGATGGGCACGCCCGCCGCAGGCTTTCCCGATGCAGTATCGAGCACATGGGTCGTGATCGGGCTGCTCATGCGCGCCTCACCAGCTTGGCCAGCCGGAGCTGGGTGATCTGCCGCTGCTCTTCAGCCGCCACCTGGAGCTCTTTCTTGGCGTCGTGGGTCATGCGGGTCTTGGCGAGCTCGAGCATCTCTTCGGCGCTCTTGCCGCTGGCGCAGACGATGTAAATGCGCCCGAACTTCTGCTCGTAGGCGGCGTTGGCGGCGGCCAGCGCGTCGAGCGTGGCTTGCTGGGCGCTCGCCACCTTGGCTTGCTCGCCCATGGCCTGGGCGTCTGCACGTTTTTCGCCGATGCGCGGGTGGGCCGAAAACGCTTCGTCGAGATCGGCCGTGCCGAGCCCGGCGAAGACCTCGTCGGCGGCTTTGCCGAGCTCCTCGAAGGAGCCGAAGGGCGCGCGCGCCGCGAGGGACTTGGCGAAGGCCGACGAGCCGCAAGTACCGCGAAAGAGGCGCTCGCGGGTGGCCGGCGGGACGGCGTTGAGAAAGCGCAGCGCCTGCGACTCTTTGCCGGCGGCGGAGACGTGCCCGAAGAGACGCAGGCGGCTCACGCCCCCGTCGGGCCAGATGCGCATGCGCACGTGGGTGGCGGGGCCGACCGCGCGGAGCTGCTCCTCGTAGGCGTGGAGCGTGTGCGCTTGCAACTTGGTGCGCGGCAAGAGCTCGGTCCAGGCGCTCTCCGGAAGGGTGGTCACGTCGATGCTCGACCCTTCCTTCACGTGGGTGACGTGGAGCGCGCAGCTCTCCGGGAAGTTGCCCTTGAAGTGCAGGGTGTCGACCAGTGCCCGATGAATCACGCCGGGTGCGGCGAGGCGTACCACCACCCAGTCGGGGCCCTCGCGCCGGCTCCGCTTGGTCTCCCAGCCGTCGCCCATGTTGGCGGCGCGGCCGGGGCCGATGAGGTTGTGGCGCGAGCCGAAGAACATGTCGTTGGTGGCGATGACCTCGGCGCCGTGCTCCACCGCGGCGAGGTCCACTTCTTGTTCGGCGCCGGGCCGGCCCATCCATCGGGGATCGGGCACCACGTCGCCGTGCACGCGGAGGCGCGCGACGCCGCCGTCCGGATAGATGTGAAAGCGCAGGTGGGTGAAGCGCGCGGAGGCGTCGATGGCGAAGAGGTTCTCGGAATCGCCGCGGAGATCGCTCTTCGGCAGCACTTCCACCCAGTCGAGATCCGCCGCCAGGAGCTCCTCTACCGTGGGTTGCCCCGGCAGCGAAATGCCCTCGAGGCTGCAGGCCTGGGGAAAGTTGCCCTTGAAGAACGCGGTATCGACCACCACGCCCCGGAGAATGCCCGGCAGACCCAGGCGCACGATGCAGAAGTCGTGGCCCGGCACGCGCCGACGACGCGACTCCCAGCCGTCCATCCACTTGCCGCGATCGGTGTACTTTCCATCGATGAAGATGGCCTTCTCGGGCTTGAGGAGGTTCTCCTTCTCGGCGAAGAAGTCGTCGTTGGCGTAGAGAACGGAGCCGCCATACTTGCGGGCCGCGAGGTCGGGAAGGTCCAGAAAGTCCATGGAGGCCCGGATGGTAAGACAACCGCGCGCGGTTTCCACCCGGGATTTGGCGTTTTACATGAGGCCTTCGATGCCGGCGTTCTGGAGCGCGGTGCGGGTGAGGCCGGCCCAGTCCTTGTTGGCCGCCGGGCTCGCCGGGCTGGGGTGCGGAATCGACGAGATGGCCGCGCCCTCGCCGAGCACCGTCCGCAGCCGCTTCTCGGCGTACTGGCCCACGCCCACCAGACGCCGGGGCGCCAGGGCTTCCACCGCGTCACGAACGTAGTCGTCGCAGATGGCCTCCACCGCGTCGCGCTCCTCTCGCGTGAGCTTGTCGGGGGTGAGGTTTGCGCCGGACTCGGCCAGGAAGAGCAACGGGCAGTAGTTGAGCACGAAGGCCCGCTCGAAGAAGGTCTCGGGCTTCGGATGTCGCGCCGCGAAGGCGCTCCAGAGGCGCTTGCCGGAGACCTCGCTGCGGGTGCAGGCCAGGCCGAGGATGGGGCGCTTCGGGTGCACGGTCTTGGGAGGCGGCGGCACGATGACGCCGTCGATCTTCATCCAGTCGCGCACGAAGGCGACCTCGCCGAAGGGCACGCCGGTCTGGGCCATGCCGAAGGGGCCGGGGTTCATGCCGAAGAACACGGTGCCCTTCTTGCCCTGACCGAAGCGCGCTTCGTAGGCGCCGGTGAGCGCAGCGGCGTACTCGAGAGGCCGGTACACGTAGGCGACCTTGCCGCCGAAGCGGAGCTTCGCGGTGCGCTCCCGGAGCCGCGCGGTGGCTTCCTGGATGTTCATCGGGGCGTCCGCGCCATGAGCGGAACCGGCCCGCGCGGGACGATCTGCGTGGGGTTCAGGTGCTTGTGGCTCACGTAGTAGTGACGCTTGATGTGATCGAAGTCGACGGTCTCGGCCACGCCCGGGATATCGAAGACGCGCTGGGTGTGCGCCTGGAGCCGCGGGTAGTCGACGATGCGCCGGAAGTTGCACTTGAAGTGACCGTGGTAGACGGCATCGAAGCGCACCAGCGTGGTGAAGAGCCGCACGTCGGCCTCGGTGAGCTGTCCGCCCACGAGCCACTCGCCGCCGGCGAGCCGCGCCTCGAGGAAGTCCAGGGTGTCGAAGAGCGGCGCCACCGACGCTTCGTAGGCCTCCTGGGTGGTGGCGAAGCCCGCCTTGTAGACGCCGTTGTTCACGGTGTCGTAGACGCGGGTGTTGAGCGCGTCGATCTCCGCCCGCAGGGGCTCCGGATAGAGCGGCGGCAGCGGGCGCTTGGCCTGGGCGTCGAAGGCCGCGTCCAGCATGCGGAGGATCTCGCTCGACTCGTTGTTCACGAGCGCGTTGGTCTTCTTGTCCCAGAGCACCGGCACCGTGACGCGCCCGGAGTAGGTGGGCACGGCGCGCGTGTAGATTTCATGCAAATAGCGGGCGCCGAAGAGCGGCTCGGAGGGCGCGAACTTCCACCCGCCTTCGAGCATGAGCGGGTCCACCACGGTGACCGAGATGGCCTCGTCGAGCCCCTTCAGCGCGCGGACCACCAGCGTGCGGTGAGCCCAGGGGCAGGCCAGCGACACATAGAGATGGTAGCGCCCGGCCTCGGCCGCGAACGGAGCGTCCGAGCGCGCCTCCACCCGCGCACGAAACTGGGTCTCCGGCCGCGCAAACGCGCCTCCGGTCTTCTTGGTGTCGTACCAACCCTCTTGCCAAAGACCTTCGACGAGCATTCCCATGGCCCGGGAGGTTACGCCCGACCGGGCGGCTTGCGAAGGCGATCAGCGCAGGGCCATGAGCGACACCACCTGCCAGCTACCCTTGGTGACGGTGAAGTCTTGCTGGCGATTCCAGCCGCGAGCGTCGAGGGTCACGCGATGCTGCCCTACCGGCAGCCGCACCCGCGCCACGGCCACCCGCGCCGGAAGCGTCTCCCAGCTGCGGGTGTCGGGCTCGTCGAGGACCGTAAGTGTGGCTTGCGCGCCCAGCGAGGCCACCAGACCCACCACGCTGTCCTTGCCCGCCGCCGCTTGAATCCCCTGCCCCACCGCGAACCGCGCGATGAGCCGGGTGATGGCGCTGACGATGATCTTGCCCTCGATGCTCTTCCACTCCTCGCGCACCGCGGCGTCGACGTCCACCGCTTCCTCGAGGGTCACGGCGGTGCCATCGAGGGTGCAGCTAGGGGTCTCGTACTTGCCGCGACCGGGCGCCAGCGAAGGAAAGTTCACCCAGGTCACGAGCCCCTGCGCCGCCAGCCGATTGGCCGCCTCGCGATCGTTGGGGCTCAGCGAGCTCGCGAAGAGCGTGAGCACCAGGCCGATGGGCAAGCGGTTGGCGACCTTGTGGGGAACGCGCCCGTGGCCCACCACGAAGAGCACCTCGCCGGTGTCGTCGCTTGCCGGCTCTTTGCTTCCTTCGGAGAGGAGCGCCGTGATGCGCGGGCTGCGATGCTGCCCCCGCGCGGCCAGCCGGCGCACGCTCTCGCCGAGGGTGCGAAACCCGGTGAACGCCAGTGCGTCGTCGTAGTAGCGGAGCGCCTCCTCGGTTTCGCCGCTCTGCTCGTAGGCGAAGCCCGCCAGCATGCTCCCCAGGCCGAGCACCGGGTTCTCCGGCCGCTCGAGCTTGTCGCGGTAGTACTTCTGCATGACCGCGAGGCGCCGCGCCTCCACCTTGGCACCGCCGAGATCGCGACGCTCCAGGTAGTTCAGCATGTTGAGCGTGTTGATCATCAGCTTCTCGTAGGGCGGCGCCTGGTAGCGCCCGGAAGAGCCGCTGAACACGTACTCGCCGATGGAGTCGCCGGCGTTGTGCGCGAGGTCGAGCATGTCGATGGCCTTGTCGGCCGCTTCGAAGTCGCGCTGCGAGAGGGGAAACTCCGAGAGCCCCTGCTGGATGCTGGCGCGGTCGAGCACCAGGATGGCGTTGTCACCCTTGATGTCGGCCGGGAGCTTCTTGGAGCTGTCGACGTCGAGCTCCTCGTCGACCGCGGCGATGGCCGCCTTGGCGTTGCCCATGTCGAGGGCGGTGCGCATCTTCAACGTGCGCGCCTCGTGACCGCCGCAGCCCACGAGCCAGAGCGACGAAAGGAGCGCCAGAGCGGCCGAGGCACGCTGGAGAGCGGCGGCCATCACGACGGCTACCGGACGGCCTTGGTGACGTAGGTCTTGCGCTGCCACTTGATGACCGAGGTCTCCACCTCGATGACCTGGAGAAACAGGAAGTACTGGACGCGTCGCGCGTCGTCGGTGCGCTCGTCGTTGCCCGAGACCTTGCCGGTGATGAGGTACTTGGCGCCCAGTTGCCGGCCGTACTTGGCGGTGTTGGCGGGATTGAAGACCGCGTTCTGCTGGCCCTCCACCTCGCGGATCATCTGGGTCTGGCGCTCTCGCGAGATGACCTGCACGGTGCCCGACTCCACGAGCCAGGTCTCCGCCTCGCCCAGCATGGCATCGAGCATCGAGTCGATGTGCTCGCTGGTGCTGTTCTGGAACGGGAAGATGGCGACGTTGGGCGGCGGGTTCTGCGCCCGCCACTCGTTCATCACCGGAGCGATGCGCAGGTTGTTGAGGGTCTCGTGGAGCGCCCGCTGGATGTCCTCCTTGTCGAGCCCGGTGGACATGGCCTTGCCGTCGATGCTGGGATCGTTCGCGCCGCGCACCACTTCCTGCCCGCATCCGGAGGACGTGAGCGCCAGGAGCGAGAGGGGGAGAATCGCGAGAAAGGGCCGCAAAGAGCTCAAATTCATGGGAACCAGACCTCGTGAACGAAGGAGCGTAGGGCGGCCAATCTACTCCTTTCCGCGGCGCCTGCGAAACCCGACGCACATCGGAACCTCCGAAGCCTCAGCGAACCTCGACGTGGAGCACGTTGGAGCGCAGTACCGCCGGCCCCGAGAGCGTGGCGTAGCGCCATTCGATGGTGTGGGCGCCCGGGGCCAGGCGATAGTGGCTCACCTCGTAGTTGTGATCGGCCCCGGGGCTCGGAACCAACGCGCCGTCGTAGCTCAACGAGGGCACTTGCGGGGGCGAGGCCAGGACGCCATCGACGTACTCGCCGGTGATGGCCTTGGGGCCCATGACGTAGAGCTCCACGCCCGCCTTGGTCGCTTCGTGCACGTGGACCACGCGAACGTCCTCGCCGACCGCATAGTGCGTCTTCGCGGCGAGGATCGTGAGTCGCTCGGCGGCGGCTCCCGAGAGCGCTCCCTTGTCGGCCCAGGCGGGGTAGCTGCGAAGCACCGCGATGTCGTCCGCCGGTGCATCGACGATGCGATCGCCCACGCGGGCATAGAGATCGCCGTCCTTGGCGAGCCGCACCAGGTAGCTCGGCAGCGGCGCCGCCGAGGTCTCGACCGGCGAAGGAGCGGGCGCGGGCAGCTTCTCACCGGTAGCGCAAGCGGCCATGACGACCACACCGGGGAGGGCTGCTACGAAGCGGCGCGGGCTCATGAAGGAGAGCCTAGAGCACCAGGGTCCACGTGTCAGCTGCGACGGAGCCAGCTGCCGCGACGCGCAGCGAAGGATGCTTCGCCGCGTTCGTCACGGGTGAAGATGGTCTCGCCGCGGAGCATGGTCCGCACCACGCGGCCCTGGATGGTGCGCGCGGCGTAGGGCGTGATGGGGTTGCGGTGTTGCAGCTTCATGGCGTCGACGGTGAACGTCGCGTCTTCGTCCCACACCGTGAGATCGGCGTCGCACCCCACGCGAATCTCGCCCTTCTTTCCCGTGAGGCCGGCGAGCTTGGCGGGAGCGGCGCTCATCCAGCGCACCACGCTGGCGAAGGGCACGCCGCGCTTCTTCCCCTCCTGCGCTACCACCGAGAGGCCGATCTCCAGCGACGCGATGCCGCCCCAGGCTTTCATGAAGTCGCCGGAGCCGCTGCATTTGAGGTCGAGGGTGGACGGCGAGTGATCGGTGACCACCTGCACGATGGTCCCCTCCCCGAGGGCCGCCCACAGGCGATCGCGGTTCTGTGCGTCGCGAATGGGCGGGGCGCACTTGAACGCCGTCGCGCCGTCGGGGATCTCCTCGGCCGCCAGCGTCAGGTAGTGCGGGCAGGTCTCGGCCGTGATGTCGATGCGCGCGTCCATGGCCCGGCGCAGGATGTCGAGGGCATCGGCCGAGGACAGGTGGACGATGTGCGCTCGCGCGCCACGCGCCTGCGCCGTGCGGACCACCAGGTCGACCGCCGCGTCCTCCGCGGACTTGGGCCGCGAAGCCAGGTAGGTGGCATAGCGGCGCGCGTCCTCGGGCGTGACGATCCCGAGCCGCTTCTCCGCCTCGTCGAGGGGCCCCGGCAGCTCGGCGTGAACGAAGAGCGGCGCGCCCACGGTAGCCAGGCGCGCCATGCCGGTCGCGAGCTCCACGTCGCTCACGTGCGAGAACTCGTTCACGCCGGACTCCGCCAGGAAGCACTTGAACGCCAGGATTCCCTCGCGAAACAGGGTGTCCGCCTGGGCGGCGTTCTGCGGCACCAGGCCGCCGCACAGGCCCACGTCGACGCTCGATTTGGCTTCCAGGGCCCGCACCTTGAGGGCCACGGCTTCCGGCGTGGTGGTGGAAGGAATGCTGTTGAGCGGCATGTCGACGAGGGTGGTCACCCCGCCGGCGGCGGCGGCGCGGGTGGCCGTCTCGAAGCCTTCCCAGTCGGCACGACCGGGATCGTTGATGTGCACGTGGGTGTCCACCAGCCCCGGGAGCAGGTAGAGGCTCCCGAGATCGTCCACGGGTGCACCTTCGGGCACGTCGTCCCAGGCTCCCACCTTCACGATGCGGCCGCCTTCGATGTGGACCGAGGCGGCCTTCACGGAGTCCGGGAGCACGACACGCTGCGAGCGCACGATGGTGGTCATCGGGCGAAGCTAACAAATCTCCGCGCTCCTTTGGAGGGGCACGCCGATGGCAGGGTCGCGAGACCGTGAAGGGGAGCCCTCAAAACGCGCGGCCCGTGGCATGCTGGCGTCCCTTCTCATGATGGTCAGCTACCGCCCCTCGGTCCTCTCGCTCCTCGCATGGCAATGGAAGCGCGCGCTGGTGTTCGTGGCCGCCGCGATCGTCGCCCAGACGCTCCACGAGTACGTGGGATGGAGCCACCTGGTGGTGCCGACGCTTCCGCTGGCCGTGACCGGGGGAGCCATCGGCATCTTCGTGAGCTTCCGCACCAACTCGTGCTACGCGCGCTGGTGGGAGGGGCGGCAGCTGTGGGGGCGACTGGTGAACGCCTCGCGGCATTTCGGCTCGCAGGTCGCCACCTCGGTCCCGGCCGCCGAAGCCAAGGAGCTGGTGCGCCTGCAGATCGCCTACGTGCACCTCCTGCGATGCGTGCTCCGAGAGCAGGATCCGTGGACCGACGAGAACGTTGTCGGCGCCACCACCGAGCTCGAGCGCGCGACCTGGAAGGGCGATCGCAACCCGGCCTCGGCCATCCTCCACCGGGAGCGGGAGATCCTCGTGAGCCTGGCAAACGCCGGAACGCTCCCGGAGCTGCGGCTCCTCGCCATGGATCAGACACTGGCGACCTTGCTCGACGTGCAGGGAGGCTGCGAACGGATCAAGCGAACGCCCTTTCCTCGGGGCTATGCCTTCATCTCCGATCGACTGATCCTCGCGCTGGGGATGCTCCTGCCGTTCGGCATGGTGAAGGACCTCGACTGGGTGACGATTCCCATCAACCTCCTGGTGTGCGGCGCCTTCGCGCTCATCAGCGAGGCCGGGCGCG
This sequence comes from Polyangiaceae bacterium, assembly GCA_013141295.1. Lineage (GTDB taxonomy): Bacteria > Myxococcota_A > Polyangia > Polyangiales > Polyangiaceae > JABFRG01. The sequence goes on along the minus strand of JABFRG010000732.1, from coordinate 2,963 downwards.
TCCTCGAGGATCCGTTCACGATGTTCTACAACGGGCTGCCGCTCTCCGCCCTCTCCACCACCATCGAGGTCAATCTGCGGCAGCGGCTGGGCGAGACCGATGTGCCACCGCTTCCCGGGCCGGACCAGAACGGGATCCTCATGTAGCGGACGCGGGCGCGGGCACTTCGCCACGCGCCTCCACGCGCGCCTCGGCGCCGCCGAAGGTGACGTCATACAGCGGCAAGCCCGCTGCGAGCGCCGAGAGCGTCACCCCCAGCTGTGCGCCGCCGATCTCCTCCAGCGCCGCGGTGAGCGCGGCCTCGCCGCCCGGGCCGAGCTGCAACAGATCGCGCTGCACGCCGAAGAAGCGCACCAGCTGCTCGCGCAGGTAACAGCTCACCTGCGGGTGGTTGATGAACATCTGCGACCCCTGCGCGTTGGGAGACACCAGCGGAATCCGCGCGAACGCCTGGGGCTCGTCTTCCAGCAGCACGTTCACCACGGCGCCTTCCGCGTGCCCACCTGGGAGCACCGAGACCTCGTTCTCGTCCACGCCCTCCCAACGCAGGGTGAAGAAGGTCCGCAAGAAGCCTTCCACCAGCTCCCGGCGCACGCCGTACTCGGCGGCGCGTTGCATGGAGAGCCGCAGGTGGCCGCATCCCACGTGCGCCGGCACCAGCATGTGCTCGAGCAGCGCGGGTTGCACTTCGGCCGGCGGATCGCCCAGGAACTTGCGCCACTCGAGCGGTTCGAAGACGCCCTTCAGCGGCGCATCGAAGCGGCGGTCCGCGCGCAATGCGCCGATGAGCGCATTGGACGCCTGCACGTCGGAGTGGAGGTAGAAGTTTCCGAACGCGTCCAGGCGGCGTAGCAGCAGCGTGCGCAACGTGGCGTCGTCGAAGCGGACCTGCGTCGTGCGTTCCAGGGCCGCCAATGCCAGGAGGAACTCACCGGCGTCGCCGCCCGGCGTGCCCACCACGCCGCTGTCGTCCCGCCCGTCGACGCACGACAGCCGTCCGCTCACCAGCAGCGCCGCCAGCTTGATCCAGCGGATCGACAGCGGATCGCCGACGTGCCGCGCGATGTCGTCGCGCCCCAGCACGCGCTTCTCGGAGACCCAGCGGGGCCCCAGGTCGCGGAGCCGGCCGCGGCGGCCGAGGATGGCCGAGTCGCGCACGGTGGCAAAGCCCACCTGGCGCCAGGCGACGATGCCGCCCATGAGCGCGGAGGCGAAACGAAAGCCGCGGTCTTCGAGGGCCTTCGCCACGGTCCCCGCGCGCTCGCCGCCGCGCGATACGAGCAGGATGGGATCGTCCGGGCTCTGGGTCGCGAGCGTGGAGACGGCCTCCGCCGCCGGAATCCAGTCGGAGCCCGGAATGTGTCCCAGCGGCCCCACCAGCTCCTCCTCCGTCCGCAGGTCGACGATGCGCGCTGCGTGCCCGAGCCGTGAGGCGTAGTCGGGCGAGTGCAGCGAGATGCCACTGGGCGAACGGAGCTCGGCAGCGACCCAGTTGATGCGGAACATGCGCTCCGCCTGGGTCACGGTGCCGACGGCGGGAATGCGCGAGGAGGGCGGAGCGGACGCGGGCATGGGCAGACTATACGGAAGAGCTCGCGCGTTTGAAAAGGGCACCACGCAGCCATCACCGCGCGCCGCCCTCGATCCATCCGATGATGGTGGCGAGCTCCGCCGGGGTCAGCGGCTCGCCGGGTGGCATCGGGCCGCCGCAGCCCTGGGTGCAGCCGGCGCCGCAGAAGGGCCGGCGGAGCTTGGCGACGAGCCAGCTCCTCCGGGGATCACCGGCGGTCACCAGAGGCATCGCCGGATTCTGCTTCGAGGGCACGCCCACCATCGCCGCCATCCATCCGCCGTCGAGCACCAGATCGCCCGCACCGGGCGCGCTCAGATGGCAGCCGCCCAGCGCGCAGGACCGCGCGAGGATCGGCTGGACGTCGGCGGCCGTCGCCTTCGGGTTCGGCGCCACTTCGAGCGGTGCGCTGCAGGTGGTGGTGGCACCGGTGCTCGCTTCGCTGCTGCAGGCCAGCGCGCAGAGCGTGAGCGCAAGGCCCGTCAAGGGCGACCACTTCACGGGAGCGCGTTGGTGTGGCAGGTGCCGCAGGTGCCGGCGATGGCAGCGGCCTGCCCGAAGGTGGCGGCCTCACCCGCGCGGCGACGCTCGACGAGCGGCTTGAGGGGCCAGGTCGGGTAGTCGTTCGCCCTAGTGAGCGCGTCGTAGTACGCCTTGGCCACCGCGGGCTCGCCGTTGAGTGCGTGGAGGTCGGCGAGGATGAGCGTCAGCCCCGGAGACCCGTGCGGGGCGTGGTAGCCGCTGTAGCACTCGCGCTGTTTCAGGGTGCCGGCGTTCTGCTTCGCGACGAAGGCATCGGCGTCGGCGCCCCCATGATCGAGCGCGCCTCCGTTGCAGTGCTCGAGGAGGGTGTACTCGTCCTGCAGCGCCTTCTTCGCGTCCTGTGCGGCGAAGTCGCCGAGCACGTTGATGAACCCGGTGGCGATGGCGTTGTTGCGCGCTGCAGTGGCGAGGCGAGGTCCGCCCTGCGCGACGTTGCCGCTGCGAAGCTCGAGGCTCGCCAGGAGACCGCCGGCAAAGCCGAGGTAAAAGGGATCGGTGAGGTTGGCCAGCGCGCGCTCGAAGGACGGCCCGACCCCCTGGAGCGTCGGACCACCCGCGGGGGCCGGCGGCTCGCTCCCGTTCGCCAGTGCGCGCAAGGCTTCACTCGGCGCCATGAACGCGTTCGCGCCCACGAGAAAGTGGCTGTAGCCGTTCTTCGGGTCCGCCGCGACGTCCGCCGAGAGCTTGCTCACCGCTGCCGCGCGACCGACGTCGTCGCCGTTGCGCACCGCGACCCAGAACGCGTTCTCGTTCTCGTTGGCGGTGCCCTTGTAGGCGGGGTTCGAGTCCTCCACGCCGGGCCGCAGCGAAGCGCCCGGCTTCGCGCTCTCTTCACTGGAAGAGGAGCAAC
>JABFRG010000917.1 GCA_013141295.1 Polyangiaceae bacterium | reverse complement strand
AGAACGCCGCTTCCTACGGCGTGCGCGCCGGCCAGACGCTGGCCCGGGCCAAGGCGCAGTACGCAGCCCTGGAAGTGTGTATCGTACACGAAAAGACCATCCGCGAGACGCTGGAGCGGCTGGCCGAGGGGCTGCTCTCGTTCGGCGCCACGGTGGCCTTCTCCGTGGAGCACAAGGTGGTGTGGGCCGACGTCACCGGCTGCGCGCACCTCTTCGGCGGTGAGCTCAACCTGGCTCGGCGCGCGGTCTCGCGCATCGAAGAGTGCGGTCACGAGGCCCACGCCGCCATCGCCGACGGCCCGCGGCTGGCGGCCATGTTCGCCCAGATGACGGGCCTGCGCGGCAGCGGTCCCTTCGTGTCGCGGGCGCCCGCCGAGGACATGCGCGACTTGCCCATCGAGTGCTTGCCGCTTCCGGAGCCGACCTTCTTTCGCAAGCTGGGGATCACCACGGTGGGCGAGTTTCGCCAGCTTCCGAAGAGCTCCCTCGGGCAGCGGCTGGGGGCCAAGGGCGCCGACATCTTGGCGCTCGCCGCCGGCGTCGATCGCACGCCGCTTTTGGCCCACGTGCCCTGCGAGCTCCCGGTCGAGACGGTGGAGTTCGAAGACGGCGTGGAGTCCACCGAGGCCCTGGGCTTCGTGCTGCGGCCGCTCTGCGAGCGCCTCATGGTGCGCGTGGCCGGGCGCGGTATGGCGCTCTCGGAGGTGCTCCTGGTGGTGGGCAAAGAAGAGGTGCCGCTCACCTTTCCCTTGCCGCTCACGCGGGCCACCGAGGTGCTCTCGGTGCTCAAGAGCAAGCTCGAGCGACTGGCGCTCGGCGAGCCGGCCCGGCTGGTGGCTCTGCGCACCGTGCGGCTCTCGCGCAAGCTCGAGCGCAACGCCTCGCTCTTCGCGCAGAACGATCGCGCCAAGCTCCCGCGCATTCTTTCCGAGCTGTGTCTCGAGCTGGGCGAAGAGCGGGTGGGCAAGCTCGCGGTGGTGAGCAGCTGGGTGCTCCACGATCGCTCGCGCCTGGTGCCCTTCACCGAGGCTTCGCCGGGGAGGGACGACGGCTATCCGGTGGAACCTACACGCATCGTCCCGCCCGAGCGTCTCGACGCTTCCAAGAGCGGCGGTGAGACCAAGATCCTGCGTCACGTGGTGCGCACCGAGCACGTGGAGTGGTGGAAGCCGCTGGCCTTGCGCACCCGGGTCGACCTGGCAGTGGCCTGGGTCTCGGGCACGCTGGCGCTGGTGGAGAAGAACAATCACGGCCTCTGGCTCGTGGGCTACCTGGACTGATCTCATGCGCCGCCGCATCGATCCTTCGACCCGCATGCCGCTCCCCGACGACGAGGTGGAGAGCGTACGCCAGGTGGTCTCGGCGCTCCGGACCTCGCTCGAGGAGCGACCGACCCGCTACGTGGAGCTCTCCGCGCGCACCAACTTCAGCTTCCTGCGCGGCGCTTCGCGGCCCGAAGACCTGGTGCGCAAGGCCAAGAACCTGGGCTACGACGCCCTGGCCATCACCGACACCGACGGCATGTACGGCATGGTCCGCGCGTGGCTCGAGGCCAAGAAGGTGGGGCTGCGGCTCATCGTCGGCTGCGAGCTCACGGTGGAAGACGGCAGCACCGTCACGGTGTACGTCGAGAACAGTGCAGGGTACACCAACCTCTGCAAGATCCTCACCTTGAGCCATGCTCGCCACAAGAAGGGCGAGGCCGGCATTCCGCTCGCCGATCTGTGCGCCCACGCCGAAGGCCTGTGGGCGCTGGTGTTCTTCCCCTACGAGGGAGCCCGGGAGATCGCCGCCGCCTTCGGCGCCCGGGCGTCGATGGCCATCCACATGCACAAGGACGGCCGCGATCGCGCGCGCTTCGCCCAGGCGGAAGACGCCGCGCGCACGGTGGGGCTCTCGCTCTGCGCCACCGGTCGGGTGCTCTTCGCGGAGCCCGCCGACAAGCCGGTGCTCGACGTGCTGCACTGCATTCGCGAGGGCACCACCCTCGACGCGGCGGGGCGCGATCTGCTCCCCAACGCCGAGGCGCACCTGCGCAGCGACGAGGAGATGGTGAAGCTCTTCGGCAACCACCCGGCCTGGATCGCCCGCTCGCGCACCATCGCCGATGCGTGCAGGTTCTCGCTGTCGGAGCTGCGCTACGACTTTCCCAGCCACGATCCCGCAGATCCCCGCCACCCCAACGTGCGCTTGGCCGAGCTCTCCTGGGCCGGCGCCGAGAGCCGCTATGCCGCGAGCGGGGGTGTGCCCGAGAGCGTGCGCGCGCAGATCGAAAAGGAGCTGGCGCTCATCGCCAAGCTCGACGTGGCGCCGTACTTTCTCAGCGTCCACGAGATCATCCAGATGGCCCGCCGGCGCGACATCCTGTGCCAGGGGCGGGGGAGCGCCGCAAACAGCGCGGTGTGCTTCGCGCTGGGCATCACCGCCGTCGATCCCGCGCGCACCAACCTGCTCTTCGAGCGTTTCCTCTCGGCGGAGCGCCACGAGCCGCCGGACATCGACGTGGACTTCGAGCACGAGCGCCGGGAAGAGGTCATCCAAGACATCTACGCCAAGTACGGCCGCGACAAGGCGGCCATGGTGAGCGAGGTCATCTGCTACCGAGGAAAATCCGCCCTCCGCGAGGTGGGGAAGGTGTTCGGCTTCTCGCTGGAGCAGATCGACCGGCTCTCCAACCTGGTTTCGTACTGGGACAGCGTGGGCAGCGTGAGCGAGAAGCGTCTGCGTGAGCACGGCTTCGACCCGGACGACGGACGCGTGCAGAATACACTGGCGCTCTCCAAGCGCATCCAGGGCTTTCCTCGGCATCTTTCCATCCACGTGGGGGGCTTCGTGCTCTCGGCGCGGCCGCTCACCGACGTAGCGCCGGTGGAACCCGCCACCATGCCCGGACGCACCGTCATTCCCTGGGACAAGGACGACATGGACGCCCTGGGCTTCTTCAAGGTCGACGTGCTCGGGCTGGGCATGCTCACCGCCATTCGCAAGGCCATGGATGCGATCGTGGGCGGCAATCCGGAGAAGCTCTCGGCCATCGATCGCCTGGCCCGCATTCCCGCGGAGGATCCCGCGGTGTACGACGCCCTGTGCAACGCCGACACGGTGGGCGTGTTCCAGATCGAGAGCCGCGCCCAGATGGCCATGCTCCCGCGGCTGCGCCCCCGCAAGTTCTACGACCTGGTGGTGCAGGTGGCCATCGTGCGGCCGGGGCCCATCCAGGGCGGCATGGTCCACCCCTACCTGCGGCGTCGCAACGGCGAGGAAGCAGTGGACCCACCGCACCGGATTCTCCAGCCGATCCTGGAGCGCACCCTGGGGGTGCCGCTCTTTCAGGAGCAGGTGATGCAGATCGCCATTGTCGGTGCAGGATACACGGGGGGCGAGGCCGACCAGCTGCGGCGCGACATGGCCGCTTGGCGCAAGAACGGCAACCTGGCGCGGCACAAGGATCGCTTGCGCCAGGGCTTTCGCGAGCGAGGCATCTCCGAGGCCTTCTCCGAGCGGCTCTACACGCAGATCCAGGGTTTCGGCGAGTACGGTTTTCCGGAGAGCCACGCCGCCAGCTTCGCGCTCCTGGTGTACGCCAGCTCCTGGCTCAAGCTGCACGAGCCGGCGGCCTTCGCCGCGGCCCTGGTGAACAGCCAGCCGATGGGGTTCTATTCACCCTCCACGCTGCTGCAAGACGCGCAGCGCCACGGGGTCACGGTGAAGCCCATCGCCATCGAAGCGAGCCAGTGGGACCTGCACCTGGAGGACGCGACCACCATTCGCCTGGGGTTTCGGCTGGTCAAGAGCCTGGGCGAAGAGGCCGGGCAGCGGATCGAGCAGGCGCGGGCCCGGGCGCCGTTCTCTTCGCTCGAGGATCTCGCCACCCGCGCGGCGCTCAACCGCGGAGAGCTCTCGGCGCTGGCGGAAGCGGGCGCCATCTCGTCGCTGGTGGGCGGCGGAGCAGGCGACGCTGCGGCAGCCGAGCCCGCGAACCGACGACAAGCCATCTGGCGCGCGCATGCGCCGCGGGAAGACAGCGGCCTCTTTCGCGGCATGACCCTGGACTCGGCGGTGCCCCAGCTGGCGGAGCCATCGCGGGCCGAGCAGCTGGTGCTCGACTACGCGCGAACCGGCGTCTCGGTGGGCGACCACCCCATGAAGATCGCCCGCGCGCAGCTCGGCGCGCGGGTGAAGCGTGCAAAGGATTTACTCATGGCCCCCAAGGGAATGCGGGTGGAGGTGGCGGGCATGGTCATCTGCCGGCAAAGGCCGGCCACCGCCAGCGGTGTGGTGTTCATGACCCTCGAGGACGAGACGGGATTCATCAACCTGGTGCTCTGGGCCCGCACGTTCGAGGCTCTCCATCGCGTGGCAACCACCGCCTCGCTGGTGCGGGTGAAGGGAAAGGTGGACCGCAGTGACATTCCGGTGACGAATGCGGGGAGCGCCATGCCCACCGCGACCATCCACGTGATCGTGGAGTCGATGGTTCCGCTGAGCACCTCTCCCGACACCCCTCGGCGGCGCCGTCGCGCGGTTGCGACGGGCGAAGCCAAGATGGCAGAGGTGCAGGGCGAGATCGGCGAAGCCCTGCCATCGATGAGTCGCGACTTCCATTGAAGGTCGCTACTATCGGTGGACTCCATGCCCAAGGCCGACGCGACCAATGCGCTCGTCATTCTCCTCTCCCTGACCGAGCGCTTCACCGAGGACCGGCCGCTGGAAGAGTTTCTCAAAGCGGTGACCGACGCGGCGGTGTCGCTGGTGGAGGCCGACCACGCCTCGATCCGCTTGCTCACCAACGACACGCTGCTCTCGAGCGCGCGTAGCGGTACCGGCACCGAAGGCCCGCCGGTGGAGTTTCGGCGGGGTGACGGCATCATCGGTTGGGTGGTCGACAACAAAGAGCCGGCCATGGTCGGTGACGTCACCCAGGACCCGCGCTACCGCTACTACCCGGGGCAGACCTTCGACATTCGCTCGATGATCGCCGAGCCCCTCTGGGCCTCCGAAGAGGTGACCGGCGTGCTCTCGGTGACCTCGCCGGCCATCGGCGCGTTCAACGCCCAAGACCAGCTGCTCATGCGTCTGCTCGCCAACTGCAGCGCGCCGGCCATCGAGCGCGCGCGCCTCAAGCGCCTGGCGATGTTCGATCACATCACCATGGCCTTCACCCATCGCTACCTCTACCCGCGCATGGCCGAGGAGATGGAGCGGGCACTACGCTCGCGGAGCCCGCTCAGCGTCCTCCTCATGGACCTCGATCACTTCAAGCTGGTGAACGATCGCCACGGCCACGCGGTGGGCGACGACACGCTACGCCTCTTCTCCGACCGGGTGCGGGGCATGGTGCGCCGGGTCGACGTCCTGGTGCGCCGGGGCGGCGAAGAGTTCGTGCTCATCATGCCCGCCACCGACGAGTCGCAAGCCCTGGCCACCGCGGCGCGCATTCAGCAGAACCTCTCGGAGCACACGCTGCAGGTCGGCGGCGGGATCGCCCTGCGGCAAACGGTGTCCATCGGCGTCGCCACCTGGGACGGCCGAGAGACGCCGGAAGCCCTGCAGGAGCGTGCCGACGCCGCGATGTACGAGGCCAAGCGGGCCGGCCGCGATCGCGTGGTCACGTCCGATCCGCCGGCGGCGCTCAAAGCGTAGATCACCGGCGGATGCTGGCGCGGCACGACGAGCAATGTCGAGGCCGGCGCAATGCGCTGCGGGCGGCCGTCACGACACGCACTGACCTCAGCTTCGAGCGGCGAGCTGATTTTCGACTAGCTGAATCAACGAGGCGATCCCGAACTCGAAGGCAGGCTGGAAGTCGCACAACGAAAGATAGGGAGCCATCTCCACGAGGTTCGGGTAGCGGAGCGCCATCTCGGCCAACGCCGGCGCGGTCGACGCGGTCGGCTCGGGTCGCTGCTCGGAGCCTGCAATCTCCGCGAGCAAGGCGCCGTTGCACCAGCAGCCGATGAGCAGGACCAAGCGACCGGCGGTCTCCGGTTCGAACCCCGCGCTGCGCAGCGTCGCGGAGACGCTCTCCAACATTCCAAATCCTGCGGGTCGATTGACGGGGCGCGTCGCGAGCAGTGGGAACGCACGTGGGTGCTTCAGTGCGACGTTGCGATAGGAGGTCGCAAACCCGTGCAGGCGCGCTTGCCACGAGCCATCGGCAGGCGCAGCGACTTGCGCCATGAGCAGCTCCGCAACCGCATCGAGCACTTCGCCACGACCCTTGAAGTGGTAGTACAAAGACATGGCCTCGCAGCTCAACGCGGCGCCGAGCTTGTGCATGCTGAATGCCTCGAGCCCCGCCCGATCGACGAGCTTCAGCGCGGCACGCGCGATCCGTTCCTGAGACAGGGGGCGCTGCGCGTTCGGTCGAGGCATGAGTGCCCTTACGTCATCAGTTCATGGACGTCGAGTACCTTATGACATAAGGCTAGTCCATGACAACCACTACCATCGCGGGGGGCCAGGATTCGGCCGAAACACGCCGTCTCTGGAGGCGCGCTGCCGGGTACTCCAGCTGCCTGTTCGTCCTCACTCACGCGCTTGCCGGTGCCTACCTGGTGAGCGGAGGCTCGTGGCGCCGACCGGATTCGCTGCTGGCAGCGAACCTGATCATGCTGCTGCCCGGGCTCCTGGCTATTGCCATGGTGCGGTGGGTGTTTCACGAGCCCGTGCGTCGGACGCTCGGACTGTCGTTCTCGCTGAACCGCTGGTCGGCGCTCGCGTTCGTCCTGCCGTTGCTGTTGTCGGGCGCGACGCTCCTGGTTGGTCTCGCGCTGCCTGGCACCACCTTTTCGCCCGAGCTCGCGGGGTTGAGTGAGCGCTTCAACCTGCAGCCCTCGCAGCTCGAGCAAATGGTGCCGCGTCTTGGCCACCTGCCGCTGGCTTGGACCGTGGTGGCGCAAGGCATCGTCTTGGGACCGACGCTATGCACGCTGACGGGCTTGGCTGAAGAGCTGGGCTGGCGCGGTCTACTCTTTCACCACCTGACTTCGCTCGGGTTCTGGCGGCGTTCGTGGGCGATCGGCTTGATCTGGGGCGCCTGGCACGTGCCCCTGGTGTTCGAAGGCTACGGCTATCCGAATCATCCGCTACTCGGCGCATTGTTGCTCGTCGCGTTCACGCTGCTCGCCTCCCCGCTGTACGTGTTCTTGCGGGCTCGCTCGGGCTCGGTCCTCACCGCCGGCATTTGCCACGGCGCCTTTGGTGGCAGCATTTTGCTCAGCTTCGCTCCGATCGCTGGCGGCAGCGAGCTCACGACCGGGCTGATCGCGCTGCCGGGCTTGCTGGTCATGGCAGTGGTGAACGTCGTGCTATTTTTCGCGGTCCGCGCGAACGGTTCTCCGCGAGCAGATTGAGCCACGACGGCTCGAGGCCTGAACGAAAGCGCCCGCCGCGGCACGAGGCCGGGCGGGCGGGAGCGGAGCACGTGTGGCTTGGGTCAGGCCACCGCGACTTCGTTGGGCTTCGGCACCGGGCGCCGCTTCTCCGCGGTCTCGCTCATCTTCACGCTCACCAGGCGCGAGACGCCCGACTCTTGCATCGTGACGCCGTAGAGCACGTCGACCATCTGCATGGTGCGCTTGATGTGGGTGATGAGGATGAACTGCGAGCGATCGGTCATCTCGCGGATCATCTCGTTGTAACGAGCGACGTTGGCCTCGTCGAGCGGAGCGTCGACCTCGTCCAGGATGCAGAAGGGCGAGGGCTTGATCTGGAAGATGGCGAAGATGAGCGAGACGGCGGTCAGGGCCTTTTCGCCGCCGCTCATGAGCTCGATGCTGGAGAGCTTCTTGCCCGGCGGCTGGGCCAGGATGTCGATGCCCGTCTCGAGCATGTCTTCCGGGTTGGTGAGGCGCAGCGAAGCGCGGCCACCGCGGAACATCTTGGGGAAGATCTCCTGGAAGCGGATGTTCACGGCGTCGAAGGTGTCCTTGAAGAGGCGCTTCGACTCCTTGTTCATCTGCTGGATGGCGCGCTCGAGGTCGGCCATGGCGCGGTCGAGATCGGCCTTCTGCGTGGTGTAGTACTCGAAGCGCTCTTCGGCTTCCTTGTGCTCACGCATGGCCTCGAGGTTGACGCTGCCCATGCGCTCGATGAGCGTGGCGAGCTCGCCGATGCGCGAGCGGGTCTCGGCGTCCGGCGGCGGCCGCATGTGGTAGTCGCCGATGACGCGATTGAGCTCGAGGCCGCGGAATTTCTCGCGCACCGAGCCGAGCAGGTGGTCGAGGGCGATGGTGTGCTCCCGGAGCGTGAGCTCGTGCTTGGCCAGGGCCTCGCGCGATTCGTCGACCGTCGTGCGCAGATCCTTGAGCCCGCCTTCGCGGCCGGCGAGCTCTTCTCGGAGCGCATCGAAGGCCTGGCGCGCTGCGGTGAGGGCGATCTCTGCGGCGCGGGCGCCGTCGAGGGCCTCCTCCAGGCGTTCCCGGTGCACGAAGGTCTGGGCTACGGCCTCGCCGAACTGCGCCGCCGAAGCGTCGAGCTCGTCGTCGAGGCGCTTCTTGCGCTCCGACAGCTCGTCGACGCTGCGACCGATGCGCGAGAGGGCGCCGCGGGCTGCGAAGAGCTTCTCGCGGAAGCCGGCCAGGTCCACCTTCATCTGGGTGGAGCGCTCGCGCTGGGTGTTCACCCGCAGGCGCTCCAGCTCCGCACGCTCGTTCTTGCCTTGCACCTCGGCCAGCACGACCTCGAGCGTCTCCTTGGCCTGCTGCAACGTGCGCTCGGCGTCCGCGCGCTCGGTCTCGGCGGTGGCGAGATCGGCGGTGAGGCGCTCGGCGTCTTGCCGAAGCTGCTCCAGGCGCCGGCCGACCTTTTCGAGATCGTTGTCGGTGGTCTTCAGGTCGCCCTCGGCGGTCACCAGCGCCAGCTCGCCCTGATGGGCTTCTTGCCGTGCGCGCTCCAGGGCGGTCTGCACGTCGGAGATGCCGGCGCGCAGGGTCTGGTACACGCCGAGCCGCTCGGTGACGAGGCGCTCGAGGATCTCCACGCGCTCGCCCAGCTCCCGGGCCTCGCGCTTGGTCTCGAGCATGCCGGCGGCCAGCGCGTCGCCGGCGCCGCCTGCGATGCGACCGTCGGCGTGGAACACCGTGCCCGCGCGGGTGACCACCGGTACCCCGAGGACCGCGCAGAGCTGTGCGGCCTCGCCCTCGTCGTCCACGATGCGGCAGTCGCCCACCAGGCTGTGGACCAGGGCTTCGTCCTCCGGCGCGAACCGGAGCACGTCGAAGAGGCGCACGCCGCCCGGCCCGCCGCTCTGCCCGGCCACGAAGCGCGGGAAGGCGGGGGTGATGGTGGCGCGGCCGCGGGAAGACTCGGCGAGCCCCAGGAGGAGCGCACGGCCCTTCTCGACGTCGCCGACCACCACTTCTTGCAGCCGCTCGCCCAGGAGCGCTGCCAACGCTTGTGTGTATTCTGCAGGCGCTTCTACGCGATCGGCCACCAGGCCGAGGATCGCCGGATCACCGTCGGCCACCAGGGCGCGGACGCCGTTGCCCACGCCGTCGAGGCGCGCCTGGATCTCCAGGAGGGCGGTGAGTCGCGACCGGGAGGTCTGGTGATCGCTCTTGGCTTCTTCGAGATCGCGCTCGGCGCCCAAGATCTCCTGGCGATAGGCCACCAGGCGCTCCTCCAGGCGAGCCCGCTCCTCGGCGGTGGTCACCTTGCCGGCGCGGAGCTCTTCCACGTCGGAGGCCAGGCGCTTCTTCCGGGCCCGGAGCTCGGTCTCGGAGATCCCCTGGTCCTCGAGGTCGAAGCGCACGCGATCGAGGCGGGCGTCCATGTCGTCGCGCCGACGATCGAAGCCGTCGAGGCGCGCTTCGCAGGAGGAGATGTCCTTCTGCGCTTGGGTTTCCTTCTGCCGGAGCTCTTGCACCTCCGCCTCGGCCTCCCGCAGGCCCGCCTCGAGCTCCGCCAGGATCTCGGCCTCCCGGGTGAGCGCCTCGGTGCCGCCCTGCTCCGCAGACTCGGCGCGCACGACCTCGCCCTCGAAGCCTTCGCGCTCCTGGAGGAGCAGATCGTGCTGCCCTTGAATCTCGGCGATCTCGGTGGCGATCTGGCTCTCTCGGGCGCGGAGCCCGGCCAGGCGATCACGGGCGCGCTCGATGGCGCCCTCTTCGGCGCGTACGGCGTTGGTCTGCGCGTAGTGGGCGTTGGTGGCTTCTTCGAGCACTTGCTCGGCGGCGTGCGCTTCCAGGCGCAGCGTCTCGAGCTCGGTCTCCTTCAGGAGCAGCGAGTGCTTGGCGTCGTCGCCGCGGAGCGTGAGCGTCTCCACGTTGCCGCGCTCGAGCTTGATCCAGCCCACGTGCTCCAGGTACCGGTGCGAGGCCTCGTAGAGCTGCACGTCCTCGAGCTCCGAGCGGTAGGCGATGTAGCGCTCGGCCTTGGCCGCCTGGCGCTTGAGGGAGCCGAGGTTGCGCTCGATCTCCGTCACGATGTCGCCGATGCGCAGCAGGTTCTGCTGCGTGAGCTCCATCTTCCGTTCGGCCTGCTTCTTCTTCGACTTGAACTTGGTGATGCCGGCGGCTTCCTCGATGAGGATGCGGCGGTCTTCCGGCTTGGCGCTGACGATGAGGCCGATCTTGCCCTGCTCGACGATGCTGTAGGCCTTGGTGCCCACGCCGGTGCCGAGGAACAGATCGGTCACGTCCTTGAGACGCACCTGGGTCTTGTTGATGAGGTACTCGCTGTCGCCGGATCGGTGCAGCTTTCGCGTCACGGCGATGTCGGTGTAGTCCTTGTATTCGAGGGGGACGTCGGTGGGATCGTCGTTCTCGAAGGTGAGCGTCACCTCGGCGAAGTCGCTCCCGCCGCGGGACTCGGAGCCGCTGAAGATGACGTCTTCCATGCTCCGGCCGCGGAGGTGCTTGGCGGACTGCTCGCCCATGCACCAGCGAATGGCGTCGACGATGTTCGACTTACCGCAGCCGTTGGGGCCGACGATGCCGAGCACGTCGTGGTCGAAATTCACGACGGTCTTGTCGACGAACGACTTGAACCCGCAGACTTCGAGACGCTTGATCTTCAATGTGCACCCGTTCAGGTTGGCGAGGGACCGCGAAAGAGAGGGAACTTACGAAGAATCAATCACTTCCGTGACCATTGGTCGGACGTGATGTCACTTCATATATTGCCACTGCCCTTCCCGATCGGTAGGCCGAACTGCTCGCCCGTGCAAGTGGATTTCGCAGAAAACCTGCACAAAGGGGAGGCCTGCACGCCCGAACCGCCGCCTGAGCGTGCGTAGAGGTGCGAGAACTGCCTACATACGGCGGAGCGGGTCCGACACCTAGGCCTTGACGGATGTCGCTGCGGGACATACCGACGCGGATCGAATCATGCCGACCTACGAATACGCCTGCGCCGCCTGCCAGCATCACTGGGAAGAGCTTCAGAAGATCTCCGAGCCCGCCCTCGACACGTGTCCGAAGTGCGGAGAAAAGCGCGCGCAGCGGCTCATCAGCGGCGGCAGCTTCATCCTCAAGGGGGGCGGCTGGTACGCCGACCTCTACTCCTCGTCGGGCAAGAGCTCCGGGGGCAGCAGTGGCAGCAGCGGCTCCTCGTCGGACTCGAAGAGCGGCGGCGAGTCTTCTTCGGCACCCGCGGCAGCCCCCGCTGCGCCGGCTCCCGCAGCCACGCCCAGCAAGAAAGACTGACGCTAGCGGAGCACGCGCGTGTTCAGCGCTGCGGATACGTGCGACGCGGACATGCCGAGCTCCTCGGCGACGCGGCCGATGACGAGCGGCTTCAGGCGACCTCCGGGCGGGCGATGGACCGCCGCGCGATGCGGCAGCCAGCTCACGGCGCCCGCATCGAGCGCTTCCAGGGAGCCCGCTGCCAGTGCACGCTTGAGCCCCAGCGCTCCGCGAAAGTGCCGATGGTAGCTCTCGAGGACGCGCATCCACGGCGCTTCCGGCGCCCCCGAGGCCACCGCCTGGAGGGCTGCGATCCGTGCTTCGATCTCGCCCTCGGGCAGCGCATCCAGCTCCCGAAGCGCGCCCGGAAACTCTAGCGCCAGGGCGCGCAGCGCGGGCCTCGCCTCGAGCGCGGTCTCCCCCGGGGCGGCACGCCGAATGCGTAGGATTTCCTCGTACTTCGCCACCAGCCGCTGCATCCGCCGAGCATAGCGCAACGGCCCCCACAAGGGCCCAACCC
>JABFRG010001176.1 GCA_013141295.1 Polyangiaceae bacterium | reverse complement strand
CAGCCAGCGCCGCGGTGGTGGCCACACCGGCGCCGACGGTGACGAGGACGCGCCCCAGAATGCGCTCCAGCTCGGCGTCGCGTGCGGCGCTGCCTCCCCGGACCGCACGCGCGCGCTCCGCCGAAAACGCCGAGGTGGCGAGATCGCTGAGGGGCTCGAGCTCTTCGTCTTGGGCGTTCACCGCGGGGCTCCGTACTTCCGAATGTGCCGCTCGAACTCGGCGCGCGCCAGCCGAATCCGCGAGTAGGCCGTATTGAGGGGAATGGAAAAGTGGTCGGCTATCTCCTGTGCGCTCCGACCCTCGATCTCGAACATCACCAGCACCGTGCGCTTGTCGAAGTCGAGGGCGTCGAGCCCGCGCTGACAGAGGATTCGCGCCCGTTCCTCCTCCAGCAGCTCGTCCGGAAGCGGCGCATCGTCCTTCATCTCGTGGCCTTCGGGGGCGTTGGCCTCGTTCCGGTGGCGTGCGAGCCGACGATGGTCGAGGGCCACGCGATAGGCGAATCCGAAGAGCCACGGGCGGAGCGGGCGCGCAGGATCGTAGTCCTCGAGGTGGCGAAACACCGCCACGAACACGTCGTGGGTCACGTCCTCGGTCTCGGCGGCGCTCACCCCGAGGCGGCGCAGCGTCGCCTGCACGTAGTCGACGTTGGCGTCGTAGATGGCGCGAAACGCGGTGAGCTTGAGGGCGTCCGACATCTCAGAGCCGCAGCCCCAGCGCGAGCCCCAGGCGCCCGACCACCGGCGAAGTCTCCCACAGGCTCGCGCCGTCGATGCGCAGCTCGGTGCGGGCCAGCGGAAGCTGCCCGTCGAGCTGCGCGCGAAGGAAGAGGCGCGACGAGAGCGCGAGGCGAAACGACGCGCGGAGCCCCACCGCGCCGTAGCTCGTGAGCTCCGGCCGCGCCACATCCACGTCAGCGGCGTCGGCGTAGAAGAAGCCTCCGCTTCCGGTGGCACACAGCGACAGCGGCTCGATGGGGACGCACGCGCCCACGAGCAGCTGCGAGACCGAGCCGTAGCCGGTGCCGCGACCGCCGCGACCGATGCTCACCGACGAAGGAAGGGTACTGCTCGCCTCGGCCTCGAACGCGAGGTGCGCGAGCACGTTGAGCTCACCGCCCAGGCCAAGACCGAGCGTGGGCGAAGGCGTATCGCCCACCGAGCCGAGCGGCCCGAGCCATACCCGTACGGCGAGCGGCGCGGGCGGCGCCACGGTGGACGCGGGCGGTGCGGGCGGCGCAGAAGCCGTGGGCGCAGGCGGAGCGACGCTGGGCGCGGGAGGCGTCGTGGCGGGCGCCGTCGGTGCCGTCGTTGGCCCGGTTGCGGGCGGCCGGAGCGCGCTCTCCGGATCGAGCCCCAATGCGACCGCCACCGCCAGGCTGTCGACGAGCTCGCGGCAATTGGTGGAAGTGAGACTGCGCGTGCCGCCCAGCAGCAGCTTTCCGGTGTATGTGCCCTTGGCGAAGGTGACCTCCACCGAGACCCGCTGCGGAGCTTCGGCCCCCCGACCCGGCCCGTCGCCGAAGGGATCGTACCCGAGTCGGGCAGCGACTGCGTCGCCCAGCTCGTCGCGGGTAGGGCACCCGGTTGCGCTGGAGGCCACGCGGTATTCGAGCACCGCGCGCGCATGCTCGCTGCGCTGGGCGGCCGCCAGGCCTCCGGCGAGGGCCAACGCCACGAAGGAAAAGAGCGCCGCACCGCCGCGCGCAAGGGAGTTGGGGCCCGCGGGGCTCATGAAAGGACTACCAGAATTAGGATGGCACGGGGTCCGGCGCAAGGGCGATGGCCGAGGCAGCGGTGGCCCTGCGACGCTATTTGGTGACGGATTCGACGCAGGCCCCCAAACGACCGGCATGGAGCCCTCCTTGCCCCGTTTCTTCGCCATCCCTTCCTTCGCGACGCTTTCCTTCGTCGTGCTCTCGGCCGCATGCAGCACTACCGACGCGGGTACCACCGGCGACGATCTCACGAGCGCGCCGATTCCTCCGGCGGCCCTCCTCGACTGCTGGGTCAAAGCCGATACCAGCACCACCGATGCATTCTTCCAGGTGCACGAGGTCCTCTGCGCGAGCAAGGCGCCGGCCACGTATCCGCAGAAGCCTGAGCGCTTCATCGTCGAGGTGGAGACGGCGCGACACCGCTTCATCTCCGGCATCTTCGAGGACGGTCAAAAGAGCATCGGCCGGCTCTACAACGACGACTTCCCGCTGACGGTTCGGGCCCGGCTCGTCATGCCCAAGTCCACCGCGTACGGTAGCGCGTTCATCCTGAAGCAAGCGCTGAAGGTCGACGCGCTCACGACGGCCACGGCCGCCGCGCCGCTCGTCTTGAAGAGCCCGTTCACGCTGTGGCCGGTGGAGATCAAGAACACCAGCGGCCGCCGCTTCTTCGTCACCGGCCGCTACACGGTTCCCACCAAGCCATACAAGGTCGGGGCGAACTTCTCGGTGCCGGACGACGATCCGGAGACCTTCACGCCGGAGCTTTTCGTGGACGCCGAAGGCCTCACCGAGCTCGCGCTCGTGGCTCCTGCGAGCGGCGCCATCGACGTGCAAGTGAACGGCATCGCCGGGAAGTTCGACGGGCCGGGGACCTACGTGTTCGACGGCGCTGCGCTCACCAAGGAAGACGCAGTGGCCCCTCCGCCGCCGGTCGATCCCCCGGTACCCACGCCCACCTGCGGCACCGTCGGTCAGGCGCCGTGCACCGGCAACGTGTGCGCGCCGGCGCATCGCCTGGAGGGCAGCGTCTGCATCGCCTGCGGGAGCGACGCGCAAACCTATTGCCGCGACTCCAACGGCAACCCCGCCTGCGCATCGGGGCACCGCTTCGACAGCAACGATAGCAAGTGCCACGTGTGTGGCAGCGACGGGCAAACGTATTGCCGCGACACCAACGGCAACCCCGCCTGCGCATCGGGGCACCGCTTCGACAGCAACGATAGCAAGTGCCACGTGTGTGGCAGCGACGGGCAAACGTATTGCCGCGATACCAACGGCAACCCCTCCTGCACCGCCGGCAATCGCTTCGATAGCAACGACAGCAAGTGTCACGTGTGCGGCGGCGACGGACAGACCTACTGCCGCGATGCCAGCAACAACCCCATCTGCAACCCGGGTCATCGCTTCGACACCAACGACAGCAAGTGTCACGTGTGCGGCGGCGAGGGGCAGACCTACTGCCGCGGTTCCAACGGTAACCCCGTGTGCAACACCGGCCTGCGCTACGATTCCGGCAGCGGCACCTGCAAGCGATGATCGCGAAGGAACGCTTCGGTGGTCTCGTCCGAAGGGTAATAGGTCTCGATGCGAAGCTCCTGCAGAACCATGTCGAGGGGCGTGCCCAGCGTGGTGATGGTGGAGAAGAACGAGAGCTTCGCCTCACCCGCCCGGAGCACGATGGGGACCACCAGCGAGGGAGCGCGGCCGAGGTCCACTTTCTTGTGCACCAGCGCGTGGCTCGATGCCGCGCGCAGCTCGTCGAGGAGCGCACGACTGCGCGGGTCGGTCAGCGCCTCGCGATGGAGGCGGTCGAGAAAGGCCGCCGACACTTCCTCCCAGTTGGCGAGGAGCGCCACCGCGGCGGGCTGGACCATCAGTCTCGCGAGGTTGGGCACGCCGACCGCCGCACCGGGTAGGAGCTGGAGGAGTTGCGCCGCGGGGGCATTGGTGAAAAGCACGTTCCATTGCGCGTCGAGCGCCATGCTGGGGTAGGGCGACGCGCGATCCACGATGGTGCGCAGTACACGCATCATCGGCTGAAGCTCCGGGGCATCGGCGGCGCGCGCCTCGTACAGGTGGGCGTAGCCAGCTGCGGCGAAGAGCGGGTTGCGCTCCCGCAAGGGCACGCCGAGGGCATCGGCCAGCGTGACGAGCATCTCGCGGCTGGGGGTGGCGCGCCCGGATTCCACGAAGCTGATGTGCCGCGCGGAGACCCCGGCATGCCCGGCCAGATCGAGCTGGCTCATCTTGCGCACGCCGCGCCAGTAGCGAAGCAGATCGCCGCATCCGTGAGTGGCCCGTGACTCCATGAGCAGAAGCTATCGCCCGCCGCATCGCAGCGCACTTACCTCGCGCGTAATTGTGGAACGCCCGAGCGCGACGCACAACGGAGGGCATGCACACCATCCAGCTGCCGCAAGGTCCTCTCCACTACCGCGACCAGGGCCAGGGGAAACCCATCGTCTTCGTCCACGGCCTCCTGGTCTCGGGCTCCCTCTGGCAGTCGGTCATCGACCGCATGCCCGAAGGAGTCCGTTGCGTCGCTCCCGACTGGCCGCTCGGATCGCACACCGCGCCCATGAACGACGACGCCGATCTGAGCCCCGAAGGGATTGCCGCCATGGTGGCCGATTTTCTCGAGGCGCTCGACCTGCGCGACGTCACGCTCGTGGGCAACGACTCCGGTGGTGCCATCTGCCAGGTGGTGATGACGCGGCACGCGGACCGCGTGGGCCGGGTGGTGCTCACCACCTGCGACGCGTTCGACGTCTTTCCGCCCAAGCTCTTCGCCTATCTCTCGCTGCTGGTGAAGATGCCCTTTCTGGTGCCGGTGGTGGCCAAGCTGCTGGCCGCTGTGCCGCCGCTGCGAAGGCTGAAGACCAGCTACGGCTTGGTCTCGCGCATGCCCATCGACGACACGCTGGTGGACGCGTGGATAGCCCCGAGCGCAAACGACCCGAAGATTCGTCGAGATCTGGTGAAGTTCATCGCCGGTGTCTCGCCGCGGGTGACGGAAGAAGCAGCGCAGCGCTTTGGCGACGTGAAGGTGCCGGTGCTGGTGGCCTGGACGCCGGAGGATCCGAGCTTTCCCATGCGCCTGGCCGACAAGCTGGTGGCGACCTTGCCGCGGGCGACGCTCTCGACCATCGATCGCAGCTACGTGTTCTCGGCGCTGGATCGGCCGGACCGCGTGGCCGAGCTGGTGGGCAGCTTCGTCTGGGACACCCCCGCCATGTAGGACAAGGGCGGAGCAATCGGTCGGCGCAAAGAACGGTTCGCCGAGGATGGGGCCAATGGGCGCCAGGACGGCAACGCGCGGGCGGAATCGACTTTGTCGCTACCGCGTTCTCGGGTCGCCACGGTGCCCAAGCCGGGTTCCGGATAGTTCAAGGAGAGCACGCCTTCATGCAGATCGATCGCTCACGATTCCTGGTCCTCACCGGCGCCCTCGCGACGGCCTCCCTCGGCGCCGTGGCCGGCGCCTCTGGCTGCACCATCGTCACCAACAATGGCACCGACGCCTCGGTCACCGGCGACGGCAGCACACCGCAAAACGACGGCGCAGCGACCAGCGACGGAAGCACCACCGGCGACAGCGCGTCCGACGCGAGCACGTGCCTGGGCGACGACAAGGTCGCGAACCCCTCGTGTGCGAGCCTGGCCGGCGACGGCGGCGTGACCAACTGCGTGCAGGATCCCAACATCGGCCAGCCGGCCTGCGCCGACTTCCAGGCCGGACTTCGCAACGGCGTGGCGCGGGAGTCCGTGCAGTGCCTGGTGACGCTGCCCACCTGCGAGGGGCTCGCCACCGATCCGGTGGCCGACTGCGCCATCAAGGCCATGAAGAAGTCGTGCCCCACCACCGAGGCCGCGGCGATGTGCAAGAAGGCGGTGGCCGACTGCGCCGCCGCCAGCATCACGCCCGACGTCAGCGAAGCCGAGTGCACCGCCATCGCCAGCGGCCTCAACGCCGCGGGTCGTCAGGCCTTCACCGATTGCGTCACCGAGGGTTGCAGCCTGGTGGGCACCGGTTGCCTGATTCCCTACGGCATCGGCGGGCCGATCCGCTGACCGCTCCCGCTGCGGGAGCAGATTGACGTAGCCTGGTCCCATGCAGTCCGTTCCCGCGCCGCCGGCATGGTCACGCGACATCTTCTCGGTGGGCGTGACCGGTACCAACGGCAAGACCACCACCGCCGCGCAGATCGCTGCCATTCTCGAGGCCACGCTACCGGTCGCAGCGAGCGGCGGCGTGTTTCGCGCCACCACCGTGGGCTATTTCCTGGGGAGCCGGGAGCTCACGGTGGAGCGCAGCTACGAAGGGTTCATCGGCGCGCTGGGCGACGCGCGGCAGCAAGGCTGTCGCTACGCGGCGCTGGAGATGACCAGCGAGGCCCTGGCCCGAGGCTTCGCGCGCGCCTGGCCGTGCCGGGTCGCGGTGTTCACCAACCTCACGCACGATCACCTCGACGCCCATCAGAATCCCGAGCACTACCTGGCCAGCAAGGCCCAGCTCTTCGTCGCGTTGCCGGAGGACGGCACCGCAGTGCTCAACGCCGCCGACGAAACCGCGCCGCTCCTGCGCGAGATTCTGCCGAACGGGGTGCGCGTCCTCTCGTATGCGACCATGCCGGAAGGTGGCCTCGACGCGCTCGCGCTTCCGCCGAGCATCACGGTCTCCGGAGTGACGGTCACACGCGAAGGTACCCGCGGGATGCTCACCGCACACGATGCGATGCTGGGCCTGCCGGCGACGGTACCGATCCGCGTGCGCGGCATCGGTGTACCCTTCATGGAAAATGGAATGGCCGCGATCCTGGGCGCATACGCGGCCGGTGCTCCGCTGGCAGCGGCCATCGAAGCGCTCGCCGAAGTGCCGGTCCCGCCGGGGCGCTTCGAGCTGGTGGACGACGCCGGTACCGTCGCGGTGGACTACGCGCACACGCCGGACGCCATCGAGCGCACGCTCGCTACCGCGCGGGCGCTTGCCGAGCAGGTAACGGTCGTTTTCGGTGCAGGCGGCGATCGCGACAAGGCGAAGCGACCGCTCATGGGGCGCGCCGCATCGTCTGCATCACGCATCGTGATCACCACCGACAACCCGCGCAGCGAGGACCCGCGGGCCATCGCCGAAGCCATCGCTGCCGGCGGCGCGGGAAGCGCCAAACCCGAGATCGTCCTCGATCGCAAGGAAGCCATTCGCCGGGCCATCGTGGAGGCGCCGCCCGGAGGTCTGGTGCTCCTGCTGGGCAAGGGCCACGAGAAGGTGCCCTTCTCGGACGTCGACGTCGCCCGCGAAGTCTTGCGGTCCCGCTGACCTACCCGCGGCTTAGCCTTTGGGCTGCGGACGGAACTGCTTTCGCATCTTCTTCACGAAGGTCTGCGTGCAGGCCGGGTGCGTCTCTTCGTGCTCCATGATCTCGCGGGTGAGCCGCAGCTTCACGTCGTCGCCGAGGCCCGGCGTGTCGCGAATCTCCGTCGCGAGCGCGATGCCCGAGAGCGAGGTGGGCCAGGTGGGCTTGGCCGCCGGCGCGCCTCTCTGGTTGCTGTTCTGGTGGTGCGAGGCCTTGGTCTTGGTCACGTCGTGAAAGCCCGTGTCCTCGCTGCGCCGACCGCTGCCATGGCAGCTCGGACACTTGGCCACGGATCCGAAGGAATTCACGAGGCGGCCGTCGCCCCCGCAGATGCCACAACTCTCGGCTTGCGTCGGTTCGCCCATACAAGGAGCGTAGCGGAACGAGACGAGCCATGTGGCGTTATCGCCAAAACTGGGTAGCATGGAGGAGATGAGGCCACGGCTCCGTCAGGCGCTCTTCCTCGCGAGCATTCTTGGATGCGAGCGCGGGAGCCACGGCAGACCTCCCCCCGCCACCGAGAGCGGCGCGGAAGGTCGTCCCGCCCGGGCCGACGCCACGCGCGCCCAGGTTCGCGTCACGTCCTGCCTTCCGGTCGGCTACGGAATGGCCTGCGCGACCGAGGTGCGCACGCCGAACGCGCCGGACCCGGTCCGCGCGAGCCTCGAGGCGTGCGTTGGCAGCAGCCTCTACGCGCGGCTCGAGAAGGCGCCGCTCGTAGGCGCCACGAGCAGCCCCGTGTCTCTTTGGATGGACACAACGCCGGCGCCCGAGTCTGCCCGCTACTGCGGCGTCATCATCCTGCCCTCCGGTGCGCACTTGCAGGTCGTGGACTTCGAGGGCGCGAAGGCGAACTAGTACCTCGACACAGAGATTTCGACGGGTCGAAATGCGCGGCTTCGCCGCGCGTCGAGGTCCTAGACAGTCCCGGGGGCGCTGCCCCCTTGCCCCCGAAATCGGCTCCCGCCGATTTCCCTAGTACGCCGACGCGCAACCCATCACTTTCACTGTGTCGGCGTACTAGACCGGCGTTCGGGTAGGCCTTGTCGGCGCAGAAAGAGTCCACTAGACTCTTTCCGGGAACGGAGGAGGAGACACATGCACTACATTGAACCAGCCACCGAGTGGGACGGCGACGGCATCGGGCTTTTCCTGGCCGGCGGCATATCCGGCTGCGCGAACTGGCAAGCGGTCGCCGTCGAGTTGCTGGAAGCTACGGATGTCGTGCTGATCAACCCGCGGTGCAACTCCTTTCGAACCGACGACGCCGACGCCGCCGAGGCGCAGATTCGCTGGGAACACGCACACTTGCGCGCAGCACACGCGATTCTCTTCTGGTTTCCTCGAGAAACGCTGTGTCCGATCACCCTCTACGAGCTCGGGGCGTGGTCCAAAGACACGTCAAAGCCCATCTTCGTCGGGACCGATCACGCGTACGCGCGAAAGCACGACGTGCTCGTGCAGACCCGCCTCGCCCGGCCAGCCCTGGAGGTCGTTCACTCGCTGGAGTTGGTCGTCGAACAGGCTCGCGCGTGGCTCGAGGGTTCCGCGCGCGCGACAAAATAGGAAAGAGCCCACGGTGCGGCGCGGGCTCTTTCGGTCTCGAACGTGACGGGCGGCTGCGCGAAACGCAGCCCGCGGACTACCAGCGGTAGTGCGCGAACGCCTTGTTGGCGTCGGCCATCTTGTGCGTGTCGTCGCGCTTCTTGACGGCGTTTCCACGGCCGTTGGCGGCGTCGAGGAACTCCGCCGCGAGGCGCTCGTGCATGGTCTTCTCGCCACGGTCACGCGCGTACTGGACGATCCAGCGCATGGCCAGAGCGACGCGGCGCTCCGGGCGAACTTCCACCGGAACCTGGTAGGTGGCGCCACCGACACGGCGGCTCTTCACTTCCAGCTTCGGCTTCACGTTATCGAGGGCCTTGCGGAAGACTTCCATGGCGTCTTCCTTGTGGCGCTCGACGATGACATCGAAGGATCCGTAGAGGATGCCTTCGGCAGTCGCCTTCTTGCCACCATACATGAGCGTATTGGTGAACTTGGAGACGAGCTTGTCCTTGAACTTGGGGTCCGGCGTAATGCGACGCTTCGGTACTTCTCGACGACGGGGCATAGCTGCAAACCTTCCTTATTACGCCTTCGGCCGCTTGACGCCGTACTTCGAGCGCTTGCGGTTCCGGTTGACCTTGTTGGTGGAGGACGGGCCGATGGCGCCGGACGCGTCGAGGGTGCCGCGTACCACGTGGTAGCGAACGCCCGGGAGGTCCTTAACACGACCGCCACGGATGAGCACCACCGAGTGCTCCTGGAGGTTGTGGCCTTCGCCGGGGATGTACGACGTGACTTCCATGCCGTTCGTGAGGCGAACGCGGCAGACCTTGCGGAGTGCGGAGTTCGGCTTCTTCGGGGTGGTCGTGTACACGCGCACGCAAACGCCACGCTTTTGCGGGCAAGACTTGAGGGCCGGGGACGCGGTCTTTACGCGCGCCGCTTGGCGGCCTTGATTGATGAGCTGATTGATCGTCGGCATGAGTCTCTAATTTTCCGCACAAAATGGGGCAGATGCCCGGAGGGAGGGCGCACTTTACTCAGGGAAAGCCCGGTGTCAAGGGTGCATAGGACCGGGGAGGACCTTGCGGGGGCGTTGCTGAGGGCGGCGCTGGTCGCGAACCGGACGCGCGCACGAGGCGGTCGTCCAGGTCGGCTTTCGGATACCATGGAAACGCTCGTGTTCCTTCGTTTCTCGAGATCGATGCGACCTTCTCACGGGCTCCCCGCAATTCTGCGCCTGGGAATCCTCGCTTTGGCCTGGGTTTCCGGGTGCGCCCGCGGGCTCCCGGCGCCGAGCACGCCGCTCCCGCTGGCCCCGGCCGAGGAGCCGGAGCGGGTGCATTTCGTCGGGCGCATGGACTGGTCGGGCGCCGAAGGTCCCCGCTTCGCGTGGCCCGGCTCGTCCATGACCGTTCGGTTTCGCGGGCCGCTGCTGGAGGTCGACCTGCGGGAGAGCGGCGAAGGCAATCGCTACCAGGTAGAGGTCGACGGCGCGCCGGTGTCGGTGCTGGAGACCCACGCAGGGGCGGGCCAGTACGCCCTCTCGGCGCTGCCAGCGGACGGGCTGCCCCACACGCTCACGCTGTTTCGACGCACCGAGGCGCTCTTCGGGACCACACAGTTCCTCGGGTTCCGGGGCACCACCGAGCGCCACGCCTACGCGCGAAGGCCCTTGCTGGAGATGGTCGGCGACTCCATCAGCGTGGGGTCGGGTATCGAGGGCGAGAACGCCAGCTGCGCATTCGATGCCCGAACGCAGAACGCCTACGCCAGCTACGGCGCGGTGGCGGGCCGGGCGCTCGACGCCGACGTGCGCATCGTGGCCATGTCGGGCAAGGGGGCGCGACGCAACTGGGATGGTCGCACCGACGAGACGCTGGTGGACCTCTACGACCGCACGCTACCGAGCGATCCCGCGAGTCGCTGGGAGGGCGCTGCCCGGAGCTCGGCGGATCTGGTGGTGGTGAACGTGGGCACCAACGACTTCGCCGGCGGCGATCCCGGTGGCGCCTTTCTTTCCGCGTACCGCACGCTGCTGGAGAAGGTGCGCGCGAAGAACCCGCGGGCGCGGCTCTTCGCGGCGGTGGGTCCGCTCCCCAACCCGGAGACGCAGAAGCAGCTCCTCGCGGCAGTGACCGAGGTCACGAGCGGGCTCGGCCGGGCTCCCGCCGATGCAGTGCGGGTCGTGGATCTCGGGGCCATCGACCCGGCGGACGGCTTCGGCTGCGCGAGCCACCCCAACGTGCGGAGCCACGCGAAGGCTGCCGCTGCGCTGGTGGCGGCCATTCGCGCACGGGAGGCCGAGCAGCCGACGGCGCCCGGAAAGCGCTCTCCGTGACGTCGCTCCCCGCCCCTGCGAGCACCGCTCCGGCGCCCACGCTCTCCGAGCAGCGAGCCATCTTGTTCGTGGCCTCGGTGCAGTTCGTGAACATCCTCGACTTCATGATGGTCATGCCGCTGGGTCCGGACTTCTCCCGGGGCCTGGGGATTCCGCTGTCGCAGCTCCCGATCATCGGCGGCAGCTACACCGGAGCGGCGTGCGTCTCCGGCCTGGTAGGCGCGTTGTTCCTCGACCGCTTCGATCGGCGGCCGGCACTGTTTTTGGCCATGTGCGGCCTGTTCCTCGGCACCGTCTCCGGCGCCTTCGCGCAGGGCCTCGGGAGCCTGATCGCGGCGCGGGTGCTCGCGGGCATCTTCGGAGGCCCCGCCACTTCGCTGTCGCTCGGCATCCTCGCCGACGCGGTGCCTCCGCAACGGCGCGGCAAGGCCATGGGCACGGTGATGGGCGCCTTCGCGGCGTCGTCGGTGCTCGGCGTGCCCTTCGGTCTCGAGCTCGCGCGGCGCTTCGGCTGGCGCGCTCCGTTTTGGGCGGTGGGCATTCTCGGGGCGATCATCGCCGCGCTGGTGTTCACACTCATGCCGCCCATGCGCAAGCATCTCGACGGCGAGAAGCAGGCGCCGCCGAGCCTCTTCGCCATGCTGCGCGGCGACACGTTGGTGTCGCTGACCCTCTCGGTGGTGGCCTTCGGTGCGGCGTTCATGGTGGTCCCAAGCGTCTCCGGCTACCTCACCGCCAATCTGGGCTACCCGCGCGAGCACCTGTGGATGCTCTACATGGCAGGCGGCACCGTGAGCTTCTTCACCACGCGCATCGGTGGGCGCATGGTGGATCGCTTCGGGTCTGCGATCACCGGCTCGGCCGGGACCGTGGTGGTGGCGCTGGTGGTCTTCACCATGTTCGTGCGGGTGCCGCCGACGGTGCCCATCTTCGTGGGCTTCATCGGTTTCATGCTGGGCATGGGCCTGCGGAACGTCTCCGTCACGTCGTTGTCTTCCAAGGTTCCGCGCCCGGCCGAACGCGCGCGCTTCGGCTCCCTGCAGTCGGCGGCGCAGCACTTCGCGTCGTTCCTGGGCGCGCTGGCGTCGTCGCGCTTTCTCTCGGAGCGGCCCGACCACACGCTCGCCGGCATGGACCAGGTCGCCCTCGCGTCGATCGGTCTGTCGGCGCTGGTCCTGCCGCTGCTCTTCATGCTGGAGCGAAGGCTGCGCGGCCGCGCGCAGTGATCAGAACGGGATGCGGCGGGCGGTGGGTGAA
>JABFRG010000149.1 GCA_013141295.1 Polyangiaceae bacterium | reverse complement strand
AGGAGAGATATCCCGTAGTTCCGTGTCCGAGTCCCCTCCCCCGACGCTGGTCTCGCTCCGGGAAGCCGCATGGGTTTGGGCGAAGATCGGCCTCCTCGGCTTCGGCGGCCCCGCCGGGCAAGTCGCGCTCATGCACCGGGAGCTGGTGGAGCGCCGAAAGTGGATCGACGAAGCGCGGTTCTTGCACGCGCTCAACTACTGCATGCTGCTCCCGGGCCCGGAGGCGCAGCAGCTCGCCACCTACGTCGGCTGGCTCATGCATCGCACGCGCGGGGGCCTGGTGGCGGGCGTGCTCTTCATCCTCCCGGGCTTCTTCGCCATCCTCGGCCTCAGCGTGGTGTACGCCTGCTACGGCCAGCAGCCGCTGGTCATCGCGCTCTTCTTCGGTCTCAAGGCTGCCGTGCTGGCGCTGGTGGTGGAGGCGGTGCTGCGCATCGGCAAGCGCGCGCTCAAGGGTCCCCTGATGGTGGCGGTGGCGGCGACGGCCTTCGTGAGCCTGGCCCTGTTCGGCGTGCCCTTTCCCGCGGTGGTGGTGGCGGCGGGGGTCCTGGGGTTCGCCTTTAGCCGCCTGGCGCCGCGGGCGTTTCCAACGCTCCCGGAAGTCGCGGCGTCGACCGTGCCCGGCACCGTGATCGAGCGCCTCGAAGCCGAGGGGCACCTGGCGCACACCAGACCGCGTCACGGGCGGACGCTCCGGCTCCTCGCGGCATTCGCCGTGGTGTGGGCCGCGCCGCTGGTGGCGCTCCGGCACTACTTCGGTGCCGCTTCGGTGTTCGTGCGCGAGGGCGTGTTCTTCTCCAAGGCGGCGGTGGTCACCTTCGGAGGCGCCTACGCGGTGCTCGCGTACATCGCGCAAGAGGCAGTGGAGACCTACGGATGGCTCGCTCCGGGCGAGATGCTCGACGGTCTGGGGCTCGCCGAGACGACCCCCGGCCCGCTCATCATGGTCGTGCAGTTCGTGGGCTTCATGGGCGCATTCCGACATCCAGGCGCCCTTACGCCGGTGATGGCCGGGGTGCTCGGATCGATCGTCACCGTGTGGGTCACGTTCGTCCCCTGCTTCCTGTGGATCTTCGTGGGTGCACCCTACATCGAAGCGCTGCGTGGATACCGGCCGCTCCACGCGGCGCTCTCCACCATCACCGCGGCGGTGGTGGGGGTCATCCTCAACCTGTCCATCTGGTTCGGCCTCCACGTGGTGTTCCGGCGCCTTCACGAAGTGAGCTACGGGCCGGTGCACCTGCTGGTGCCGGAGATCGGGTCCATCGACGGCGGAGCCGCAGCCATCGCCGCCATCGCCATGGTCGCGATGCTGCGGTTCAAGGTCGGGCTCCCGAAGACGCTGGTGGGCAGCGCCGTGTTGGGCGTGGCCTGGACGCTGCTACGGCGCTGAGCGTCACTCTTCGGCGGCCATCTCCGCGGCCATCGCTTCCCAGGTTTCTCCCGGGCCGTAGCGGCGCTCGGCGTAGCGCCGCAGCACGTCCGCTGCGTCCGCGTCGACCTTCCCGACGCGGTCCGCGAAGGCTTCGAGGGTCTCCGCTGCGCCGCGGGAGAGGCCGCGGGCCGCGAGCGCGCGTTCGAAGCGCAGGAACATCTCCGGTGGAAGGTCGACGGCGCCCTCCGGGTGCAGCCGCGCGCGACGGCGGCGCAAGATGGCGCGCACCGCGAAGCCCACGACGATCAAGACGAGCAACACCCCAACGATGCGCTCCGGGCGCTCCACCGCGTCGCGGTAGGCCTGCGACAGTGCGACCCGCAGGTAGTCGAAGAACGCGGAGGCGCTGCGGGCGTCGGGCGCGGCCAGCACGCTGTTGGGAGGGGTCGGGTCGAAGGTGCGAAAGCCCATGGCTCCGCCGTGCTCCACGTAGGCCTCGACCCAGGCGTGCGCGTGCTTGGAACGCACCACGCGATAGTCGCCGAAGCCGTTGCTCTCCACCACGCGATAGCCGGCCACCAGCCGCGCCGGGATGCCCAACGAGCGCGCCAGGACCACCATGGCGCTCGCGAAGAACTCGCAGTGCCCCTCGCGGTTCTCGCGCAAGAACTCGAGCAGCACGGAGCGCGATCGCGAGGGCTTGCGGGTGAGCGTGTAGCGGAACTCGCGAGCGAAGCGCGCCTCGATGCGCTGGAGCCGCTCCTCGTCGGTGGAGGCGCCGGCGGTCCACTCGAGAGCGATGGCGCGCAAGTCCGGCACCAGGTAGGCCGGCACCACCAGATCGATGGCCGAAGGCGGCGCGGGCGCGGCGTCGCCCGGCACGAACGACCAGGTACGCGTGAGCTTCGAGCCTTCGACCCGGTGCACGCCGTAGGGGTCGGTGCTGCTGGAGGCCGGAACGAATACGCGGCTCCCCATGGGCGTCAGGACCCACGCCGTGAGATCCATGGATAATACATGGGTCGCATCCGGGCCCTGCGGCTCGGATTCCGCCGGCGCCACCGCGCTCGGGCGGCGACTGCTGGTCCAGTAGGTTCCGTCGAAGGAGTCGAACACCGCGCCGCGCAGGTAGTCGGCCTGGGCCCCGGTGAGCCGAAGCACGACGTCGTCGCTCTCGCGAATGCTCCCCTCCCCGTCGAGGCGCACGTAGGGCGAGAAGCCGGTGCTCCGGCGCATGCCCATGAAGAGGCGCCCCATGCGGCGGTTGGTGAGATCGTTGAGCACCGGCAGGGCATAGAGCCCCATGGCGGCGGCGCTCGCGCCCAGAAGGAGCAGCACCACGAGCGCGGTCTTCGAGGTTCGCCGAAGCGCGAGGATCGTGCGCCGTACGCCGCTGCGCGAGACGAGGAGCACCAGCGCCAGCGCACCCACCAGGTACGGATACGCCGGGCTCTTCAGACCGATGCCGGCAATGACCGCCACCGTCAGGAGGAGCGTCGCGTCCGCGGTGGGGCCCAGGAGACCGCGGTCCAGGTACAGGCGCGCCGCGGCCATGGCCATCACGATGAGGGCCAGCGGCAAGGCCAACCCCCAGTCTTCGTCGGACGCGCGCACCCAGGCCACCGGCACGAACGCGATGCCCAGCACCAGCACCAGCTCCGCGAAGGTCGATACCTCGCGCCGCGGCGGAACGACCAACGCCCCGAGCCCGGCGAGGCCCAGCGGAACGCACCAGAACCAGGGCGCTCCGCCGAACGCCAGCAGCACCACCACCAGCGCGAAGGGCAGCACCCGGAGCATGCGGTCGATCACAGCGCCACCGGTTCCCCGGCCTGCAGCGTCGCCACCGGCACCTGGGTTCCCAGCGGAACATCGACCCCCACGCCCACCCGCACCACGCGAACGCCGAACCGCTCCACGCCGCGCACCAGCTCCTCGCGGCTCGGGTCCCAGCCGTCGACCACCAGCACCACGCAGGAGAGCTGCGCCAGGTGCGGGCCCAGATCGGTCAGGAGCTTCGCGCGATCGAGGTCCTTTGCG
The DNA here is from genome assembly GCA_013141295.1 of Polyangiaceae bacterium. Lineage (GTDB taxonomy): Bacteria > Myxococcota_A > Polyangia > Polyangiales > Polyangiaceae > JABFRG01. Next base: position 8,809 of record JABFRG010000149.1, on the reverse strand, counting down.
CGCTCCGCCACCGCGAGAAAATCCAGCGCCTGATCGAGAAACCCCAGGCTGCGCCCCAGCGTGAGCGTGTGAATGGTGGGGCCGTTCACCAGCAGATCGATGAGCGCCTCGCCGCGACCCAGGTGGGCCACGATGCCAGCGACCAAGGAGACGGATGCCTCGTAGGTGGCTTCGCCTGCGGCGCCGCAGTCGAGCACCACGCCGATGCGGGTGAAGTACTCCTCCTGGTACTCGCGTACCGCAGGCGTGCCGGTGCGAGCCCAGGTGCGAGCGGAGAGATCGCGAATGCGATCGCCCGGGCGATAGGGGCGCACCCCCAGGAGATCCATGGACTCCCCGGTCTTGGAGGCGAGCGCCACGCCCCCCGGCTGGTGCTTCTGTGCCATGGGCGTCGCGAGGCGCACCACGTTGGCGGGGCGCGGCACCACGCGCAGGCGCACCTTCGCGCTCTCCACGTACGGGCCCGCCGCGAGCCCCAGGGGCACGATGGCGCTCGCGCGAAACGTTCCCAGCGTGAGGTCCCCACGTTCGGAGAAGCGCGCGCGTGCCTCGGTGCGGGCGCCTTCTTCATAGCCGACCTCGTCGAGGGTGCGCGGTCTCGACATCCAGCGTCCGAAGTAGGGCAAGAAGGGACCTTCGATGCGCAGCGGCGCCACCGGGGGGCCGGCCTCCCGCCTTTGGCACTCGATGGCGAAGACCACCTCGTCGCCGACGTAGACCCGGGGCGGGGCATGCACGCGAACGGTGATCTCGGGAACCCGCAGCACCCGGCTCACCACCAGCGAGGCGAAGAGCAGCCCGGCGAGGATGCAGAAGAGCACGTACACTTGCGTGTGGGCTACATCGACTCCGAAGGCGCCGGTGAGGAGGCACGCCACGAACACCAGACGTCCCTCGCGGGTGAAGGCCCCATAGAAGCGCCAGATCGCCTTCCCGATGCGCGTGCTGGGGGGCCAGGCTTCTTGCCAGGCGACCCTTCGCCGGGCCGAAGGAATGAGCACGTAGTTGAGGCGCGCCCAGTTGATCTGGGTGGTGATCTTCACGGCGCGCAAGCCCGGCCAGCGGACCGCCGCCTCACGTGGGGACGCTCACCCCGCGCACGATGCGGGTGATCACCTGGGCGCCGGTCTTTCCCGCGTAGCGCAGCTCGGACTTCATCTGCACCCGGTGCGAGAGGGTGCTCTCGGCGGTGGCCTGCAAGTCTTCCGGGCTCACGTAGGCGCGGCCGGCGATGAACGCGTGGGCCTGCGCGGCCCGAAAGAACGCGATGCTCCCGCGCGGGCTCACGCCGAGCTCGAGGTCGGCGTCCTTGCGCGTGGCATCGACGATGCGCAGCAGGTAACGGCCCACCAGCGGCTTCATCTCCACCGCGCGCGTCTTGCCCTGGAGCTCCATGAGCTCGTTCTGGGTGCAGACCATGGCCACGTCGTCGAGCGGGTCGCTGGTTCGCCGCGCGTAGAGCATGGCCAGCTCCTCGTCGAGGTCCGGGTACCCGATGGAGAGGCGCACCATGAAACGATCGAGCTGCGCCTCCGGGAGCGGATAGGTGCCCTGGTAGTCGGCGGGGTTCTGGGTGGCGAGCACCAGGAAGGGCTGCACCAGCGGGTGCGTCTCGCCGTCGACCGTGACCTGCGCTTCGTTCATGGCCTCGAGGAGCGCCGCCTGGGTGCGGGGCGAAGCGCGGTTGATCTCGTCGGCCAGGAGCACGTTGGTGAAGAGCGGGCCCTTGTGGAACGCGAACGTGCCCTTCTCGGGGTTGAGCACCAGCGAGCCGGTGATGTCGGCGGGGAGCAGATCGGGTGTAAACTGCACGCGCGTGAAGCGCACCCCCAGGGCCCGGGCGATGGCCTTGGCAAGAGTGGTCTTGCCCACGCCGGGCACGTCTTCGAGGAGCACGTGCCCCCCGGCCAGGATGGCCACCAGCACCTTCTCGATGACCTCGGGCTTGCCGCGAAGGACGGAGGCGAGGGCGGCACGCAACGCGCGCAACAGAAGAGCGGGTTCGTTCACGGAGGCGGTCGATGGGCTCGTGGGCAACGGGATTCCGCCTCCCAGTTCACTCTCATCGCCGGCGCTCCGCAAGCCCCGAGACGGTGTACCTTCCTCCGCCCATGAAGACCCACACCGAGTACCTGACGATGCACACCAAGAAGCGCCGGGAGCTGGTGCGCCTCACCCCCAAGCTCGAGACCATCCTGGCGGCGTCGGGCCTGCGCGAGGGGATGATGCTGGTCTCCGCCATGCACATCACGGCCGGGGTATTCGTCAACGACGACGAGTCCGGCCTGCACGAGGACATCTGGACGTGGCTCGAGCACCTGGCCCCGAAAGGTCCGGACTACCGGCACCACCGCACCGGCGAGGACAACGGCGACGCCCACCTGAAGTCGCTCCTGGTCCATCACGAGGTGATCCTGCCAATCACCGCCGGCAAGCTGGACCTCGGCCCCTGGCAACAGGTCTTCTACGCCGAGTTCGACGGTCAGCGCGACAAACGACTCATCGTCAAAGCGATGGGTACCTGAGAGGTACCTGCTTGCACCAAGCTCGCGGTCTAGTGATAGGCTCGGAGAACGTGGAGGCCTACGATGAAGCGGCTGACTCTCAGTAGCGACGCATGCGTGGAAACGTTGGCTCTGCTCATCATCATGGCGCATGCCGACGGTGAGCTGGACGACAAGGAGAAGGAGGGCGTGCGGGCCGCGGCCGGCGTGCTCAACCTCACCAAGGAGCTGCGCGACCGTGTGGACGCCCTCTTGAAGGCGCCCATTCCGGTGGATCAGATCCTGGTCGAGCACCTGAAGCCCAAGGAACGCGCGTTCGCCTTCGTGGCCGCCACCTGGATGAGCGGTGTGGACGCCAACATCGACCCCAAGGAGACGGCGACCCTCGACGAGATCGCCAAGCTCTTCGGCTTCGACGAGGCGCGCAAGAAGGAGCTGGTGCAGCTCGCCCGCGATCTGGAGCCCGGCCGCAAGCCCGACACCAGCTGGTCCAACGAGCTGCTCGCGCTCTTCAAGGCCATCCCGGCGCGCCTCGAAGGCACGGGCGACGTCGAAGTCGTCTTCGATGGGCCCGGCATGCTCTGGACCTGAGACGACCGCGGACGGAGAACGAAAGAGCGGAGAAGGCATCGCGCCTGCTCCGCTCTCGTTCATTTGGCGCCCTCAGTCGAAGTGGCTCATGAGCGCGAGGCGCGCGAAGGTCATGTCGGTGCCGGCTTTGCAGCTGCCCTTGGTGGGGTCGGGCCGGGTGACGCCGCCGCTGATGTCACGCGCCTGGTAGCCCACGCGCGCCTTGCCGTCGCGGGTGAGCGCCAGCGAGGGACCGTGGAGGAACCAAGCGCCCACGGTGCAGTTCGGATACAGGAAGATCTGGTCCGGCGGCATGTCGCTGCCGGCCTCGACCTTGGTGAGCTTCCAGCCGTCGCCGGCGCTCTCGCAGTGCGCCTCGTCGCAGCGGCCGAAGACGATGTTGTAGCCGAGGGTGTACACGAACCGCGGGTGATCCTGGGCGTCGAGCGCGAGGTCGAGACCGGCGCCGAGCTGCGCGTGGTCGCTGAGCTGCATGGCGGTCCAGGCGCTCCCGCTTTCCGCGGTGCAGTTCGAATCACATGCAAAATACATGATATTCTTCTTGCCGGCGTCGTCCTTGGCCATGAAGAGAATGCGCGGCGTCCCGGCCTGGGTGAGCTCCATCGAGATGGTGGGCTTCATGCGCACCGCCTCGGTCTCGCTCTCGAAGGCCTTGCCCAGCCCCACCGGCGCCCATGATGCTTCCTTCTCGCAGTCCTTGGGGCAGTAGAGGTAGCCGCCCAGCTGCTGCGCGCCGTCGCCGGTGGCCACCGTGGCCACGTGGGCGCCGCCGTTCTTGTCGAATCGGAGCGCCCCGCCTTCCCACATCTGGTTGGCGATGTGCTTCTGTCGCCAGTTGTTCTTGACGGTGCAGTCGGCGTCGCAGGCCACCATGAGCGTCTCGGGCGTCTTCTGCCCGATGCCCAGGTAGGCCCGGTAGGTGTGCATGAGAAACCGCGGGCGCCCCTGCGGATCGAGGGTGAACGCCTCGCCGGTCACCTCGCGATCGTTGTCGTGCTTGATGATGTCGGTGGTGGTCCAGCCGCCCTCGCTATCGCAGCCTTCGTCGCAAGATGCATAATACACGTGTGCGAAGGTCGAGAGCAGCACCCGCGGACGGCCTTCGGCGTCGAGCGCCAGCATGGCGTTGGCCACCGTTCCCTCGGTGCGAAGGTGCACCACCTTCACGTCGTCCGGTTTGGCGCAGCCCTCGGCGCAGACCGCGTAGTAGGCGTCGCCGCCGGCGTAGGCCGGGTAGATGGCGTGCACCGTGCCCTTGGCGTCGATCTCGATGCGGGGTGCCGACGTGTTGTCGGGCTCACCGGTGGGCAAGAAGAAGCGAGCGTCGGCGCCGCCCTGCGAGCCAGTCACGGCGGCGTTGTTCTTGCCGGCGTCCGCGCCGCTGCAGGCGACGATGCACGCGGCAGAGGCCGCGACGAGGCTTGCGCCTCCGAAGCGACGGAAGAGCGAAGAAGAAGCGAGCGTACGAAAGCGAAACATGGGGTCTCCTGAGGGTGGAAAAGGCGAGTGCATAAGGCGCCGCGGTGCGGCGTGGGCGGCGGGATTGCAGCCCGCGTGCCGCCCCAAGAACGGCGGCGAAACGCCGCGATTTCCCGCGCAGAAGGCCGAGTTGCGCAGCCCCTGCGCAGCGCGTCGGGCGAGCTCTGCGCAGCGGCCGAACCCGCACGCCGGGCGGATTCCTGCGTCGGGGCAAGACTCCCATGTGCGATGGTGTGACCGGTGACGTCGCCGATTGCTCCAGCTACGCTGAGGGCAGCGCGCGCTCCGATGGTCTCCCCTGCCCATACCCTTGGTTCCCTTGCCGTGGCAGTTTCACTGCTCGTGGCCGAGGCGTGCGTATCGTATGGCGCGGGCAGCGGCGAACCCGACGCGGGCACGCCGGCCGGCGACGCAGCCGTGCTCCCCGACGGTGGCGCATGCCCGGGCGTGACGACCCTATGCGGCGCTGCCTGCTTCGACCTGCAGACGTCCGGAGAAAACTGCGGCGCGTGCGGTCACTCCTGCGGCGGCGCCACCTGCGGTGGCGGACGATGCGAGCCCACTGTCGTTCGCGACGGGCTCGGCACCGGCGACGTACGCTACGCAGTGGACGACAAGCGCGTGTACTTTACTTCGGGTACGCGCGTCCTGTCGTCGGCGCTCGATCGCCCGAGTGAAGTGGCGACGCCGCACACCGACCTCGCGCCGTACACCGCGACCGCCCTCGCCGCCGCCCAGGGCACGCTGTTCTTCGGCTCCGACTACGATCGTCAGGTGAGCGGCGGAAGCAGCGGCACCATCACGCGCCGCTTCTCCGGCTTTCGCGCCTGTAGCACCGCGGCCACGTGCCCGGCCACCCCTTCCACGTTGTACGAGGTGCTGGCAACCCGGCTGGTGGTAGCGGTGGGCAGCAGCGCAGCGCCGCCGGCAATCGTGTATTTTGCACCGGCCGGCGACCAGGTGCAGTACGCCACCTGCGCCACCGCGGGCACCTGCCCCACCTCACGCAACTTCGTCGACGCCTCGGCGACCTTCGTCGCCCTCGACGGCAAGTACGTGTACTACGTCAACGGCTCGAACCAACTGGCGCGCTGCGACCAGGCGGTCGACTGCAAGACGCCCACCATCTTGAACCCCACGGTGCTGGAGCCCACCAACCTGGTGGGCATCGCCGTGCGCGACGACAAGGTCTTTCTGGCCTACGCCGGCAACACCGGGGCCAAGGACGCACGCATTCTCCGCTGCCCGGCCAGCGGTTGCCTGGGCGGGTTCGAGCTCTTCGCCAAGGACCTCGGCCCCATCAGCACGCTGGTCGCCGACACGAGCGGCCTCTACTTCAACGACGTCGACGCCCGCACCATCCTCCGCTGCGCCGGCGCCGACTGCGCCAAGGGTCCCGAGGTGCTGGCGAAGCGGGATGGCGTGCCCGACGCCTTCGCGCTGGGGGCGCAGCTGTTCTTCGTGGAGAAGAGCGTGCAGAACGGCACGCGGATTCTCCGCATCGCGAAGTAAGCCGGGTCAGCGATACGCGGGGGTCCCGGCGAGCGGCTCGAGCCCCAACACGGTGTTGAGGTTCGCGTGGTCGCCGCTGCGGGAACGAATCAAGCACGAGGCGACCCGGTACGTCACCGGGGCGACGTCCGGCGCTCGTCGGAAGCGCCCGTTGGAGTGTCGCTCCACGTCGAGATCTCCAGCGTGAATCTGCTCCGGCAGGGAGGACGAGCCGAACACGATGCCGGTCGAGCGATCGACGAGGATAGGCGCCGCCTCGTTCCAGCCGGAAAAGACCCCCGCTTCTTCGATGGTGACCACCACGATCTCGGCACCGACGGCGACGGGGGCGAGGAACGAAACCGTGAGCGTGGTGGTCATGGCGAGCTACTTACCGACGGCGGAGAGCTTTTCTTCCACGATTCGATCGGCCACCTTGTAGGTGGGCGTCGAGAGGCGCTTGCTGCGATCGACGATGTCCCAGATGGTGTCGTAAATCTTCATGGTCTTGTCGGTGGCCTTCTGCGCGTCGTAGCCCAGAACCTCTTGGGCCACGTTCACCAGGCCGCCGGCGTTGATGGCGTAGTCGGGGGCGTACAAGATGCCGCGGGCGTGCAGGTCGTCGCCGTGTCGGGGCTCGGCCAGCTGGTTGTTGGCGGCACCGGCGACGATGGGGGCCTTGAGCAGCGGCACGGTGGTGTCGTTGATGCCGGCGCCGAGGGCGCAGGGCGCGAAGACGTCGCACTGGAGCGCGGCGATCTGGTCGAGCGTGACCACGGTGGCGCCGAACTCGCGCTGCGCGCGCTCGGCCTTCAGCGGATCGATGTCAGCCACGGAGATCTTGGCGCCCAGCGCGTGGAGCTCCTTGCAAAGGTAGTAGCCGACGTGGCCCACGCCCTGCACGGCCACGTGCACCTTCTCGAGAGAGTCTTTGCCCAGCTTGAACTTCACGCAGGCCTCGATGCCGCGGCGCACACCCAGCGCGGTGAACGGCGAGGGATCGCCCGAGCCGCCGTGCGACGGGTCGACGCCGGTGACGTTCTTGCTCACCGAGCGGATGACCTCCATGTCGTCGAGGCCGGTGCCGCTGTCTTCGGCGGTGATGTAGTGGCCACCCAGGTCTTCGATGAACTTGCCGAAGGCGCGGAAGAGCGCCACCCGGTCGAAGTGCTCGCGGGGCCGGATGAGCACGCTCTTGCCGCCGCCGTGCGCGAGCCCGGTGATGGCGGCCTTGTAGGTCATCCCGCGGGCGAGGCGGAGGGCGTCGACGACCGCGGCCTCGTCGGACTCGTAGTGGATGAAGCGGCAGCCGCCCAGCGCGGGGCCGAGGCGAGAGTCGTGGACGGCGACGATCGCCTTCAGGCCCGTGGCCTTGTCCAGCTTGAAGTGAACTTCACCGTAGTCGTAGTCGTTCAGGTGACCGAAGAGATCCATCGCAATTGCCTCTCGCGCGTGTGGACCTTCGGCTCTACTCAAGGCGTCGACGTTTTCCAAGAGAGTCGAGTGACGCCATGCGGCATCGCCAGATGGACTACGCTGGGTGCGTGCGGCGCTTCGCTCTGATCCTCCTGTTCGCGTGCTCGCGGCCGACGCCCCTGCCGGCAGAGCGCGCATCTTCTGCCGGCGATGCCGCCTCGGTTGTGACAATGACCGACGCCGACGCGCCCGCGGATGTGCCAATCGCGGTTTCGCACGACGCCGGTACCGACGCCACCGCAGAGCTCGATCCGAAGGCGCCTCTCGATGCCATCGACCTTCACGTGGACCTGGCGTGGCAAGCGCACGCCGGTCACCTGAATCTCGCCGACGGCGCCCGGCAGGCAGGAAGAGCGCAGCTGCGCGAAGGTCAGGTGGGCAGCATCCTGGCGTCGCTCTTCGTCGAGAAGGCGTACGCCATGACGCCGGCAGAGGCCCGCCGGGAGTACGAGGGCACGTTCGCCGATGCGACGCGAATCTTCGCCCGAGACGGCGCCGGCGTGCTGGGCGCGCCGCTGGGTGCTGCGGCGGCCGGTACCGTTCGCGTCCGCGTTTCGTTCGAGGGCGCCGACGGCTTCGCCGACGATCCCGACGCCGCGGTGGCGTGGGTAAAGCGTGGCGCGTGCGTGTTCGCCCTGGTGCACTCGCGGAGCAATGCCCTCGGCGGCGCCAGCCAGGAGACCGATCCGGCTCGGCGCGCAAGGGGCCTGACCGCGGCCGGTCGAACGCTGGCCAAGCGCCTCCTCGACGCCGGCGCGATCCTCGACGTATCCCACGCCAGCGACGCCACCGCCGCGGACCTGGCGCAGCTGGCGGAGGCGCGCAAGGTTCCCTTCGTGGCCACCCACAGCGGCATGCGCGCACTGCACGACATTCCGAGAAACGTGGATGATACACTCATCAAGCGCATCGCGACGAGCGGTGGCGTGGTGGGGGTCTCGTTCTACGTCGGCCACCTGGTGCGCGGCCCCCAGGCGAGCCTCGACGACGTGGTGGCGCACCTGGAGCACTTGCGCGCCGTGGGCGGCACCCGCGTCATGGCCCTGGGGAGCGACTTCGAGGGAGGTATCGTGCCACCGAAGGATGCGAAGACCATCGCGGCGCTGCCGGTGCTGGCCGAACGCCTCCGCGCACGCGGCTGGCCGGAGGGCGACGTGCGGGCGTTCTTCCACGACAACGCGGCGCGCGTGCTCGGCCGTTGCCCGTCCCCTCAGTAGGGCGCGCCGTAGCCACCCGCAGGTGGCGGCGCGCCCTACTGAGGGGACGGG
>JABFRG010000983.1 GCA_013141295.1 Polyangiaceae bacterium | reverse complement strand
CCGCGCGTCGACGCTGCCCTTCGCCGAAGATGGCGACGTGTTGGCGCTGGCGGTGGTGGCCGATCTCGTTGCCGAGCAAGGGGCCTTCGCAGCCCAGGGTCACCGCAGTGGTGCCCTCGCGCGGCCCGGAGCCCTGCCCTTGCTCACGGCATTCTCCGCGGCGTTCCCCGAGCGGCTCACCGGTCCCGCGGCTTCACGGCTCGCGCTGGTGGTCGCGTGGTTGCGTCACGTGGCCCGCGGCCGCGTGCGCTTCTGGGAGTGGATTCCGCCGTTCCCGTGGCTTCGCCGCTCGCAGCAGCTTCGGGGCCTGGTGGAGACCGCGCTCCGCCCGGTGACGGAACGTGCGCTGGGCGCCGAGGCCGCGGACGCTCCCTACGCAGCGCTTCGCGATGCCCGCGAGCAGAATGGCGTCACCCGCTCCGGACCGGTGCATATTGCAGATAACTTGGCGGCGCGCGCCGGCGGCCTCGAGCTCCGCTCCGATGCCGACGTGCTCGGCGAGCCGGAGCGGGTGATGGATCGCACCACCTTCGACGCCATCGCCGCCAAGGACGCAGAACGCGCCAAGGGCTCGCGCACCGCGCAGGAGAAGAGCGCAGAGGTCCGCGCCGAGCTCCTCTCGCCGGTGGGATGCGCGGCCCTGCTCGCTGCCGACGTCGAACGCGTACGCATCGCCACGCCCACCCTCGAGGAGGCCAGCGCCGAGGACTTCGCGTCGCTGCGCGAAGACGAGCGCACCCGCGAGCGCACGTAGCGGCCTCCGGCCTTTCTCCGCAAGCCATTGCCGGCAAGCCCTTGCGCTGAGGCCGGGGCCGGTCGAACCCTTCGCCCTCGTCGCGCGACGTTGGCTTCGGCGTGGACCTTGCAGCGCAGGAGGAAATGCAAATGCGGTCGCACACCATCCCGCGAGAGGGCCTGGCCCATCCGATTCTCGAGAGCATCCCCGAGGACCGCGTGCTCGACATGGTCCTGGGCTTCGCCGAGCCGCTCACACCGCAAGCGGCCGAGATGCTCCAGGCCACCGTCAACCAGTGGGCCGAAGACCTGCAGCGTGCCTCCGAAGGGCAGACGCAGTTCCGCATCGGTTTCAATGGGCAGGCGCTCTCGGTGGCGCTGTTCGGGGTGGAGCGGCCGCACCCGCACCTCGACGCGTTGGTGCAAGCGGTGACGAAAGCCGGCCTGGCCTTCGCCGAGATCGTCTACGGCCTGCAAGAGGTCGACGCCGACGGAGACCCCGGATCGTTCGTGGAAGACCCTCGCATCGACCTGGGGTCCGATTCCTTCGGGGAGCTCGTCACGCCGCAAGACCGCGCCGATGCCGTGACCGTGAAGGCCGCCAGCGCAAGCTCCGACGACGACGACGAGGACGACGAGGACGACGAGGACAACGATGCCAAGATGCTCGCCTTCTGGCGCGCGAGCTTCGACGCAACCCGCCCGGCCCCGCCGTTTCTCGATCCGCAGGGCATGTTCAGCGTCCTGACCCTGAATGACGGCGGCATGGTGACCGAGCGGAGGAGTCTGTTGCCCTACGCGCCGAAACTTCGCGTCGGCTATGGTCTCGTGAACGTCGACGACCGGCCCGCCGAGGACCGCGATCGGCAAGTATCGGATGGGATACGGCGCGCGTTCGAAGGCAGCTTTCCCGCCGGAGCAAGACCGCCTCTATTGAACGCGGCGGGCGAAGAGGACGGCACGTGCGACTGCATTTCGGCGTACGGGCGGCGCGGTTGGCGATTCGCCGTCGACCGCGAGGCGATGCTCGCCCTCTACCCGTTCGACTTTCGCTACCGAGAGTACGAGCTCCTGGCCGGCCTCGCCGACGCCATCGCTGCGTTGGGGCTGGCGCCCGTGATCCATTGGGACCGCGGTGGCGTGTACCTCATCAACCTCTGGGAAGCCGGTAGCGACGCCGCCGCTGCCTGAGGGCGCGCGTCACATGCTGTCGAGGATGCCCATCACCAGGCCGACGAAGCCGGCCGCAGCGCCGAGGCCCGTCATCACCAGGCCGCCGATGAAGCCGTAGAGGAGCTTGGAGACCACCTGCTCTTCGGTCTTGTTGGTGAGGATGAGCTCGTTGACCTCGCCCGCCCCCGCGAACAGCACGAGCTGGCTCCCGGGAACCATGCGATAGCCGTCGCTCACCGGCGGGCCGGCGTCGCGGCGCGAAGGTCCGAGGGCGTACAGGTTGTCACCGGGGCTCAGGATCTCTTCGGAGTAGCGCATCGACTTGTTGAAGCCGAGCCAGCTCGTGGTGGAGAGGCCGCGCGACTGGAGGAAGCCCTGGAGGTGCGGGCTCGCGTCGTTGAACGTACCGGAGCTCGCCACCTGCTGCGCCTCGAGGATCATGTGCGCGCCCTGGGGAAGAATGCGCGCCTGCTGGCCCGAGCCGTCGTCGACCATGAAGTGTCGGCAGTCGACCTCGTTGAGGATGGTGACGTAGCTGCCGCTGCGTCCGTGCTGGCGATACTCCTGAACGATGATGCGGCACCACACGGCCTGACGGCCGCTGAAGGGCGTCTGGAGCAGGCCCTGCTCGCTGGGAACGATGCGCCCCTTCACCTCCACCGGTCCCTGGCCCGGCGCCTGGGCGATGGGTGACGTGGGCGTCCCGAGAATGCGCTTCCGTCGGCGCACGTTCTTGAGGTTCACCAACGTGACGATGATGCCGATGAGAAGAAGGATGGAGCCGATGATCAGGAGCGCAACCATGACGGGAGAGGTTACACGAAGGTAGGCGCCTGCCAAAGGGGCCCGAAAATTCGTCCTTCAGCCGGGAAAAAGCGCTAGAAATAGGGCGTGTCGATCAAGCGGACCAAGCAGAGAAGCTCCGGGCGAAAAGACGACGACGAAGGCGACGACTTCTTCAAGAAGCCCAAAGAGGCGGAGAAGACCTGGGAGCAGTGGACCCAGGACGTGGACGACGCGGCCTTCCGCCCCTACCTCACCACCGAGAAGTTCGAGAAGGGCGCGCTCGTCGCGCACTCCAAGTTCGGCAAGGGTGCCGTGGTAGGCGTGGAAGGCAATCGCATCGAAGTGCTCTTTCAAGACGGCCCGAAGAAGCTCGGGCACGCGGGGTAAAGCAACATGATCGACTCAGGCGTCGCGATGATCTACGTCTCCGAGATGAAGCGCTCTCTTCGCTTCTTCATCGAGACCTTGGGCATGAAGTTGGTGGAGCAGGCCGGCGAGGGCTGGGCGGTCATCGACGCCGGCGGGGGCTTTCGCATCGCGCTCCACGCGGCGCGCGCAGATGGTCCGCAGCCGGGGCAAATCGGCGGCATGAGCATCGGCCTCGAAGTGAAGGGCAACTTCGACGAGACCATCGGCATCTACGAGAACCGCGGCATGGTCTTTCGCGTGGTGAAGAACCCGCGCGTGATGATGGCGTTCTTCGCCGACCCCGACGGGAACCCGTTCTACATGTCGAAGGCCGTCCGGGCTTAGCGCGCGGGACGAGCTTCCGGCAGCGCGACCTTGACGGACGGTGCGGCTGCGTCGCCGGCCACCGCGAAGGTCATCTCCAGCTCGCGCTTCACCGGTACGCAGACGCTGTGGGTGGCCACGTCGCACACGACGAGGTCCACGTCGCCCACCAGCTTCGCGTAGTTCGTGCCCTTGTTGGGCTTCACGTCCACGTCGAACCCCGCGTTCACGTTGGCCCCCTTGGCGGTGACGTCTTCGGGCGGCGCCGAGAGGCCGTCGCTGGTCTTCCAGCGGAGACGGAACGGCGCATCGTCGTTCACGCCCGTGCCTTGCGGAACGACCCACGCCACGTGAACCTTGGAGGCCGCGCTGGGAACCGCAACGTCGTCGATGCGAACGCGCTCGACCGGGGCGCGCGTGGTGGCAGCCACGGAGACCGGCGGCGTCGCCACCGGCGTGGGCTCCTCGGCGGCTTCGCTCTTCTTGCAGCCGGCCGCCGCAGAGGCCGCAGCCCCCAACGCCAAAAGCGCGAGCATCGAAAGCTCCACCGTACCCGCTCGCCGTCCTGTCTTGCTCACGCTCGCTGCCTCCGTCGCCTCGAAAACCCGAAGAACACTGCGCCGCCCGTCAGTAAAACCGGGCACTTGCGAGCATTGACGACAGATTTTGCTTTCCCGCAGAAGGTAACGCGCCCGAACGGATTCGTCATCCTGCCCGTGGCAAACCGTCGCTGAGGCCCGGAGATTCCCGCCGAACCCACGAATCCGCGTCATCCGAGCAGCGCGGCCAGCTCCTCCCGGCTCGTCACCGCGAGCTTTGCGTACAGGTTCTGCAGGTGGCTGCGCACGGTGACCGGCGACAGGTCGAGCTGGGCCGCCACCGCCTTGTAGCTGCTGCCTCCGGCGAAGAGCTCGGCGATCTGCCGCTCTCTGCGGGTGAGCCCATCGACGGCGCCGCTCGGTCGAAGCGAGAGCAGCCAGCCGCTTCCGTCGTCGTCCGGCTGCGCATGCAAGCTGTGGCCGCCCTGCGGCAGGGGCCACGCGCGGCCCTTGTGGAGCGACTTCAGTGCCGTCGCCGGCAGGTACACGTCCACCGCCGGCTCCTTGGGCCAGAACAGGCGCACGAAGCTCGGGGTCGTCATCAGCAGGCGCCCTTCGGCATCGGCGAGCGCCACCGGAAGTGCGTCGGCTGCCCGACCCGCCGCACGGGTGAGCACCGAGCTGCGGTTGATGGCCGCGGCCTCCACCGCGTGGGGCGCCATGGCCTCGAGGGAGCGCAGCTCGTGCGGCTCGAATCGATTCCCGCGCTCGCCGCGGATGAGCATCATGACCGTGCTCATCTCGCCCTCCGCCGACGGAATGGCCACGCACGCGGAGAAGCGACAGCCGAAGCGCTTCAGGTGATCGCGCAAGGGTGCCATGCTCTTCCCCGCGAGCTCCGGCGCGTCGCGATCCTGTCGCACGGCGCACATCGGTTGCGAGAGCATTCGCGCGGAGAGAACGTCGAGGTGACGCACGCTCTCGTAGCTCGTCATGAGCGCTCGGGGGTCGGGAACGCCCGAGAAGCGCGCGTCGATCCAGGCCGCCTTCTGGCGCGTCGTCACCATCACCCCGCGCTCGAAGGGAACGCAGGCGTGAATCCAGGCGAAGGATCGCTCGGCGAGCTCTCCCGCGCTGGCGCTTCGGGCGGCGCGATACAGGGCGAGCACGTCGTCGAGAACGTGAGGCTGATCGGAGGTCGGCGGGCGACGGGGCATGCCAAGCAGCATGCTATCCGAGCCCGTACCTCGCTTGTCAGGTCGAAACGGTGCGGAAGGGCGGCAGCGAGCGGCCGTCCCAGGTGCCGGTCTCGTCGTGCTCGAGATCGCCGCCGTCTTCGTCGTCGCGGTCGAAGAACGCCAGAAGCTCGTCGCGTCGGGCCTGGGCGTCGGAGCGCCCGAGCTCGATGAGCTGCCGACAGAACTTGCCGTCGAAGAGCAGGTAGCTGGCGAGGTCGGCCTCGTCGCCCACCCCGAAGTCGAGGAGGTTGAGCACCCGCTTGGTGAGGAGCGGGTTGCCCAGGAACTGACCCTTGCGCACGTGGGCGCTCGCGAGCCGCCCGATGTCTTCGCTGGGGCGCACCGTGAGGCAGTTCACGTACTCGTACGCCGGCGCGCCGCGGGTACGCGCGGCGTCGTTGAGGGCGTCGTGAAAGCCCGGCCCGAACTTGGCGGCGCCGTCCTTGAGGACGTGGTTGAGGCGCGTCAGGAGCTCGATGTCGACGTCGATGTGATCGAGGAGGAACGCGTTGAGCACCTTGCCCAGGAGGAACGTCGCGCCCGGAGAGCGGAGCGCCTGGGAGCCCTCTTCGCGCGCCACCACGCCGCGGACCTCGCGCGAGCTGCCGATGGCCAGCACGTGGGTTGCGCCCAGCCGGAGCGAAGGCGCGATGGGCGTGTTCTGCCGGAGCCCGCCGTCGAGATACAGCTGATCGTCGATGCGCACCGGCGGAAAGAGCAGCGGAATGGCCGCGCTGGCCAGCGCATGGTGGGGACCGATGTGGTCGGCGCGGAATAGCGTGCGCGGCGGAGCCTGGGCCGGGATGTTGGTGTCCGGCGAGGTTTGCATGAACACCACGGTGCGGCCGGTGCCGACCTCGGTGGTCGAGACCGTGAGCGCCCGGAGCTTGCGCTTGCGCAGGGTGCGCGCCAGTGCTCGCCAGCTGATCTCGCGACCCACCAGATCGGCCATGGGCGTGAGGTCGAAGAGGCCGGTGCCGTCGTTGCCACCGCCGATGAGCAGGCGCGGCAAGCTCACCACCTGGCGAAAGCCGAAGCCGAGCACGCGGGTGAGCTCGAGCTCGCTCCACAGGTGCACCAGCCGCCGCATGCCGAGCACCGGATCCGCCAGGTGCGCCGCCAGGTAGCAGCCGTTGATGGCGCCGACGCTGGTGCCGCAGATGATGTCGACCTGGGGCGGCCGTCCGCGAATGCGCGAGAGCTCGTCGAACACGTACCAGAGGACGCCGACCTCGTAGGCGCCACGGGCGCCACCACCGGAGAGGATCACCGCGGTGCGTCGGGGGCGATTCAGGGAAATCGTTTGGGTCATGCGAAGAGGAACGGCAAGAAGCGCTCGACACCGCTTCGCGCGGGGCGATTGCGCCCGAAAACCGAACGGACATCATACCCCAGAACCGCGCTCCACCGTGAGCACCGCCCGCGCGCACGAGGTGCGCAAGGTAAACCAACCCCGGTGCGTGTGCGCCGGATCATCTCACTCTCACAGAGCCGGGGGCGCGCTGGGGAGGACATCGCTGGTGCCGGTTCGGGCAGGCTCCGGGACCGGCGTGGCGTCGAACAGCGCCGCCACGATGGGCCGCTGGGCGAAGGTGCGGCGGAGGCGCGCGTCGCGGATGGTGCCGAGCATCGCCACCGTGTAGTCGATGGCCACCTGGCGCGCATGGCCGGCCTGGGGCGAGCCGGCGCGTTTCAGGGCATCGGCGCAGAGTACACGTATCTCGAGACCGTACTCGCAGCCCTGGAGCGTCTCCACCGTGCCGAGGGCGGTGGTGGCGAGGAGCGTGCCGGTGTGAATCTCGCCGGCGTCGACCCGGGCCGTGGCCTCGATGGACATGCCGTAGAACGAGTAGGCCACCAGCGCCTGGGTCTCTGCCGCGCGTCGGGCTTCCAGGGCCTGGGCGATGGCCCGCTTGGGGTCGCGCTTGGCGCGCGAGAGCACCGCCCCGATGAGCAGCGCGTGGGTTGCGTCGTAGGCGTTGCGGGTGACGGCGATCATGTTCTGCGCGTCGCGGAGGAAGCCCTCGCCGGTGGCGATGTCGCCCACCTCCAGCGCCACCTCGGCGCATACGATGTGCGTGTCGGCGCGACTGTCTTGGTCCCCGTAGCGCTCGTGGGCCTCGCGGGCCCGGGAGAGGTAGGCCTGGGCCCGGGGCACGTCGCCCAGCCGCGAGTACGAGTGGCCGATGTTGGTGAGGGTCTTGGCCACCTGGAAGCGGCCACCCATGGAGAGGTCGATCTGGATCGACTCGTGCGCCAGCACGATGGCGTCCTCGTAGCGACCTTGCACGAACATGGCGTAGGCCAGCGCGTTCTTGGTGCGGGCCTCGAGGCGCTTGGCGCCCGCCGCCTTGGCGTAGGCCAGCGCATCGGCGTAGGCGTCGACCGCTTCGCGCACGCGCCCCACCCGACGCAAGAGAACGCCGCGCGCCCGGAGCACCTCGGCGTAGGTACGCGCGGAGCTGCCGCGCCGGAGCTTGGGGTCGCAGGCGGAGAGCGCGCGATCGCAGGCGGCCAGCGCGCCTTGCACGTCGCCCAGCTCCCGCAGGAACTCCGAGAGGAGCGCCTCGGTCTCCACCGAGAGCTGCGGCATGCCGTTGTTCTGGGCCAGCGACGTCGCGGCCTTGGCGATGGGCAGCCCGCGTACCAGCAGGCCTTCGTCGAGGTGGTAGCGGGCCAGCCGCGTGAGGGCCACGCAGGCGAGCCGTGGGGTGCCCAGCTGCTTGGCCAGCGTCCGAAGGCCGTCGAGCGCCTGCACCCGCTCGTGGCGTCGACCGAGCGCGCGGTAGATGGTCTCGAGCGCGTCGAGGGCGATCTCGCTCCGGCGATCGCGCGGGAGCATGTGGGTAAGCGCCCGGCGAAAGTACCGCGCCGCGAGCTGCAGCTGGTGGCTGCTGCGGGCTGCCAGCGCCGCCTCCAGGTAATAGTCCACCGCGCGCACGCCGAGGTTGCCGCGCACCAGGTGCCGGGCCACGACGGCCGCCGAGAGCCCGCGCGCCAGCGGCGTCTCCGCCAGCAGCTCGCCCAGCTCCGCGTGCATGCGCACCCGCAAATCGCCGCCCAGCGCCGCGTAGGCCACATCGCGAATGAGCGGGTGTCGGAAGTCGATGGCGTTGCCCTTGCGATCGCACATGCCGCGGGCGCAGAGCCGGGTGATGGGGTCGTCGCTGAGAATGCTGGAGAGCTCGCCGATCTCCTTCTCGTGGAGCGGTCCGCCGGCCACCGCGAGCCAGTCGACGATGACCCGCTCTTCCCGCGGCAGCTCTTGCAGGCGGTCGGCCACCAGCTGCTCCAGCGTCGAGGGCAGCTCTTGCCCCAGGTCGCCCTGCTCGGTGCGCACCAAGGCCGAGCTCCGCTCGAGCCCGGCACTACCCTCTCCCGCGGCTCCGGAGGCGCGAGCCTCGCCGCGCACGTCTTCGCCGCGCTCGCTGCTCTTGGCCGGGCGGTCGACGATCTCGAGGACGCCTCGCTCCAGGAGCGCATCGACCATCTCCAGCAGGAAGTACGGGTTGCCGCCCACCCGCGGCATGAGGTCGGCGCACACCGCGCGCACGCCATCGCGTACGCCGAGCCGCGCTTCGAGGAGGCGCACCTGCTCGTCGGCGGTGAGTGGATCGAGCTCCACCCGCACGTGCCCCTGTAGCAGCGCCGAGACGCGGTCGTCCGGGCGCGTGACCACCACCGTGAGCATGGGCAGTGGATCGGGCGAGCGAAGAATGTCGGTGAACAGATCGAGCGACTGACGATCGGCCCACTGGAAGCCGTCGAGGGTCACGATGAGCGGCTCGGCGATGGCCAGCGCACCGAGCATGGTGCGCAGGGCGCTCACGATGACCTTGCGCTGGTCCACCGCGTCTTCGTCGCTGCCGCGGGCGCGGTTGCTGTTGGCAGCGAGCTCGGCCAGTCGGGCCACTGCCGGGTGGCTGGCGTCGCCGTGGGCCGCGCCGCCGCCGATGCTGGCGATGCGCTCGGCCATCTCCTCGAAGGTCTCGCCGCCGTTGGCGCCGATGGCGTCGCGCACCAGATCGGAGACCGCGCCGAACGGCACTTCCATGCTCACCGGCGTGCATTCTACACGCAAAATCCGCAGCCCTTCGCTCCGGGTCTGCGCGGCCTGCACCGCGTCTTCCAGGAACGCCGAGACCAGCGCCGTCTTTCCGATGCCCAGCTCGCCCACCACCGCCCGCACCAGGGCCCGCTCGTGGCCCACCTTGCGCGCCGAGTGGAAGGCCGCCTGGAGATCGGCCAGCTCGGCGTCGCGGCCGATGAGGTGCCCGGCCTCGCTGGCGCGCTCGTCGCGGGACAGCGCACGCAAGAGCCCGTAGGTGCGCACGTGCGAGGGCAAGGGCACGCCCGACACCGACGATTTGCCGGTGAGCGAGAGATGGTGCGGCGCGTCCCACAAGAAGTCGCGGCGAATGAGTCGATAGAGCCCGCCCGCGACCCAGGTGGCGCCCTTGGGCGTGGCCCCGCTCAGGATGTCGGCCAGCTGGGTGACCGGCTCGTGCAGCGAGAAGCGCACCAGGTTTCCGTCGGCGTCACGGGCGCCCGACGCGATGCCGCGCACCATGCTCACCGAGGCGGTGACGGCGGTGGGCAAGTCGTCGCCGTAGCCGGCGATGGCCTCGTGGGTGTCGAGCGTGAGCATCGCAGCATCACTCGCCGCGCGCCCGTGCTTGGCCGAGAGGCCGGCGATGGCCCGGGCTTCGAACTCGCTCTGCCACACCCAGCGCATGCCGCGTTTGTAGGCCATCTCGCCCAGGGTCTTGCGCAGCGGCGAGAGAGCCCGGAGGAGGCGCAGGTCGGTGCGATCGGTGCCTTCCGGAAAGCCCAGATGCAGCGAGACCAGCACCACGTGCCGCACCTCGCGCGGCTCGCGACTGCTGCTCTGCGCCTCGTCCACCGAGGGCACGCGCGCGCTCTGCCGCCCCTGCGTCTGGTGCAGCGCCACCGGGGCCGCGGCGTTGGTGCGCGCTTCTTCTTCCACCTGCTCGTCCACCGAGGCGCGCTCGCTCTGCGGCACCAGGTCGAAGATGCGCGACTCGAGCGCCACCGAGTCCACCAGCTCCTGATTGTGGAGCAGCGCCCGGGCCACGGCCGAGGCCAGCTCCTTTCCCGACGCATAGCGATGCTCGCGCTCCCGCTCCAGGAGCTTCATCACGATCTTCTCGAGCTCCTCCGGCAGATCGCGCACGTACTGGCTGGGGCGCTCCACCTCGCCGCTGCGCACGATGTCGAGCAGCGCCTCGCCGCCCAGGCCGCCGTGGAGCGGTCGCCCGGTGAGGCACTCCCAGAGGATGACGCCCAGGGCGTACAGATCGCTCCGGCGATCGATGCGTTCCCCGCGCGCTTGCTCCGGCGACATGTAGCCGAACTTGCCCTTGATGACGCCGGTCTGGTCCTCCGTGAGCCGCGCGCTGGCGATGCCGAAGTCGGTGATCTTCACCCCGCCTTCGAACGACAGCAGCACGTTCTGCGGCGAGACGTCGCGGTGGACGATGTCGAGCGGCTGCCCTTGCTCGTCCTTCTTCTCGTGCGCGTAGTGCAGGCCCTTGGCCGCCTCCGCCACGATCCACGCGCTCACCCAGGGGCCGATGCGGGTGCCCAGGTTTCGCGCCGCGTGCATGAGGGCGCCCAGGTCGAGCCCCTCCACGAACTCCATGGCCAGGATGTGGCCTTCGTCGCCGGCGTCGAAGAAGTCGTAGACCTGCACCACGTTGGGGTGGTTGAGGCGGGTCGCCAGCTGCGCCTCTTCGATGAACATCGTCTTGAAGCGTCGCGAGTTGCCGAACGACGGCAAGATGCGCTTCACCACGAGCACCTTGAAGGTCCCCTCGGCGCCGCGCTTCTTCGCCAGGAACACCTCTGCCATGCCTCCCGCACCGAGACGCCGGACGATCTCGAAGTGCTCGAGCTTGTTCGGTACCGGGGGGAGGGGAGAGGCCATGCGTCGTTGCCAGGAGGGGTGCGAGACGCACCACCCCGAGCCTGGGTGCCACCCAGCACGATAGCGGAAATACCGTCGCCGCGTTCCCGGAAGCGACGCCCCGAGATGTGCGGCACTCGCGCACACGCGCGTGCGCCGGGAGCTCCGCAGCAGCGGGTTCGCTGGCGCATGCGCCTACACGTCGCTCCGGAGGCGCGAGCCTCGCCTCTTTTTTCCTGGCGAGGTATCATTGGAGAACCTCCGCGGAGGCCCGGGCGACGGCCCGAATCTGCTAAGTTGCCCCCTTCGATGGCCACCCTCGACCTCCCCGCTCCGTCTGCGCAAGGCACCCTCGCCAAGACGCCCGCGGTCCATCTGTTCGTCTACGTATACGAGCGCGAGCTCTCGGGGACGCTGGTGCTCTCCACGCCCGATGGTGACACCACCACCATCGCCCTGACCCAGGGGTGGCCCAGCCGCGTGAAGCTCGAGCCGGCCGACGTGTTTCTCTCGACGGTGCTCGAGGACCAGGGGTTCGCCGAGGAGCATCGGCTCGCCGCCACCTACCAGCTGGCGCAGCGGCAGCGGCGTCGCCACGGCGAGGTGTTGGTGGAGCATGGCGACATCACCGAGGAGCAACTGCAGCAGGCGCTGCGGGTGCAGCTCGAGCGCAAGGCCGGCCGCGTGTTCTTCATGAGCGAGGCCACGACCTTCGCGTACTACGCGGGCGTCGACCTGCTGGCGGACTACGGCGGGCCCGAGGCGCCGCTCGATCCGCTCGCGCTCGTGTGGAACGGCGTGCGGCAACGGCCTCCGTGGGATCACGTGAACGCCGCCCTCAATCGCCTGGCCTCCGCCAGCATGCGCCTGGCGGTGCACGCGGCCCCGGAGCGCTTCGCGTTTCGTGCGGCCGAGATGGCGGTGGTGCAGGGGCTGGGCGAGCGCCCGGCGCGCCTCGCCGACCTCATCGGCAGCCGTACCCTCGGTCCCAGCGCCATGCAGACATTGGTGTATTGTCTCCTCATCACCAAGCAGGTGGATCTGACCGAAGGAGCCATGCCCGCGGGCGCCACGCCCGGTCCGCCCTCGGTGCGCCCGGCCCCGCCGTCCATGCGCCCGTCTCCTTCCGCCTCGCCGCCTTCGGTGCGGCCGACTCCTGCGGCCGCGCGCATGAGCGCGCCTCCTC
>JABFRG010000652.1 GCA_013141295.1 Polyangiaceae bacterium | reverse complement strand
GTGCGCCCCCGGCCGCAGGATGCCCCGCGCGGGCCCTCGGGATCGCGCGCCAGCGAAGCGGCGGCGTGGCGGGTGGCGCCGAGGATGGCCTCGGCCGGAGAAAGTCCGTAGAGGCGGACCGCGAGGGCCATGGCGAAGGGGAGGCTCTCGCTGGGCGCCGTGCCGGGGTTGGCGTCGCTCGCCACCACCATCCGCACCCCTGCCGCGCGCAAGGCGGCCACCGGCGGGGGCTTTTGACCGAGCGTGAAGCTGGCGATGGGCAACAGCACCGCCGCCACGTCGGCCCGCGCGAGCGCCGCGATGCCCGCGTCCGATACGTGCTCCAGGTGGTCGGCGGAGTGCGCGCCCAGCTCGGCCGCGAGCTCTGCGCCGCCCACGTCTTCGAACTGGCCCACGTGCAGGCGTACGCCGAGGCCCAGCCCCACCGCCGTCTCGCCCAGGAGGCGCGCCTCGTCCACGCGAAAGGCGTGCGCATCCACGTAGGCGTCCACGAACTCGGCCCAGCCGTTGGCGTGCGCCTCGGGCACGAGCTCGGTGGCCATGCGCAGGACGTAGTGATCGCGGTTGGCCTTGGCCGAGTCGGGCAGGGCGTGGAGCGCGAGCAGCGTCGGCACCACGTGCGGGAGGCCCTCGAAGCTGCGGGCCTCGGCGATGGCCCGTAGCTGCTTCTTCTCTTCTTCGGGGACGAGCCCGTAGCCGCTCTTCACCTCGACGGTGGTGACCCCCAGCGCGGCCATGCGCGCCAGTCGCGCGCCCAGCTCTCGCGCGAGATCGCTCTCGGAGATGGCAGCCACCGCGCGCTGCGTCGATTGGATGCCCCCTCCGCTCTGGGCGATGGCGGTGTAGCTCGCGCCGGACATCCGGAGCGCGTACTCGTCGTGCCGGGATCCGGCCCAGGCAGCGTGGGTGTGGGCGTCCACCAGGCCGGGCGTGATCACGTGCTCGCCGCAATCTTCCAGGACGATCTCCGGCGGCGCATCGCTCGCGGCTCCGGCGAACAGGATGCGGCCCGCGTCGAAGACCACGGCGCCGTCCTCCACGACGCCGAGCGGATCGGTGGCGGTGGCCCGCGCGGGGTCGCACGTGACGAGTCGGCGACAGCGAATCCCTCTCATGAAGCAGCTACCTTGGTCCGAAGCAGCTCGCCGAGCCGAGCGTGCGCTTGGGTGGCCGCGCGAAACGCGGAGATGCTCGCGGCGGAGCGACGGCGATCGGTCATGCGCTGGGCGCGCCCCGCGGCATCGGTGCAACGTACACGGAATGCGTCGCTGGCCTCGGCTTCTCTCCGCAGCGCCTGGAAGGCGGCGTCCTGACGCGCCTCGTCGGCACATACGAGGAGCATGTCGCAGCCCGCGGCCATGGCGGCCACCGCGGCGTCGCCGGCGTCCTGGGTGATGGCCTTCATCTCCAGATCGTCGGAGATGACGACCCCTTGGTAGCCCAGCTCCACGCGCAGCAGATCGTGCAGGATGGCGCGCGACATGGTGGCCGGGCCGCTGGGGTCGAGGCCGGAGAAGACCACGTGGGCGGTCATGAGCGAGGCGATGTTTCGCCCGATGGCGGCGCGAAAGGGCACGAGCTCGGTGGCCATGAGCTCCGCCTTGGTCTTCGCGACGGTGGGGAGCACTAGGTGCGAGTCCTGGGTCGTGTCGCCGTGGCCGGGAAAGTGCTTTCCGCAGGGGAGGATGCCGCCCGCCTCCAGGCCGTCTGCGAAGGCGCAGGCGAGGCGGGCAGCTTCGTGCGGATCCCGGGAGAATGCCCGGTCGCCGATGATGGGGTTCTCCGGGCGGCTGTGCACGTCGAGCACCGGCGCGAAGCTGGTGGTGAAGCCCAGGTGCCGGAGCTCCTCGGCTTGCGCCGCTGCGACCTCGCGCACCGTGGCCTCGCCCCGAAGACCGAGCTCCATCGCCGGCGGCAACGCCAGGCACGGTGGACCCAGGCGCACCACGCGGCCGCCCTCCTGGTCGACCCCCAGGAGCAGCTCCGGGTTCGCCGCGGCGAGGCATGCGTTGAGCTCGGCCACCTGCTCCGGGCCCTCGATGTTCCTCCGGAACAAGATGGCGCCCCCGCGCTCCCGACGCCGGAGTGCACCCAGAAAGCTCTCCGGGGCCGACGTGCCCGAGAAGCCTCCGACGATCGAGCGTCCGACGATGGCAGCAATGCTCACTCCTGTGTGTTTAGCCGCCCTTCGCCTCCGCGTGCCAGAAAACGGCGCGAGGCTGCTACACTTCCGCCAATGCGCATCCGGCCCGCGGTCTTGTTCCTGACGCTTGCTTCCTGCGCCGGGGCGCCCGGCACGCCGGCCGGGACCGTCGCTCCGCCTCCCGCAACGCCCTCGGTCCGCGCCGCTGGCCCGAGCGGGCCCGATGTCGCACCGGTCCCAACGGCACCCGCGGAGGTTGGCGGAGCCCCGGCCGGAAAGCTCACACTCGACCAGGCCCGCCGCTACATGCTCGAGCTCGTGAACCGCGATCGGAAGTCCCAGGGCCTGGGCCCGGTGGCACTGGAACCGGGGCCGGCCACGGTCGCGGCCCAGCGGCACGCCGACGACATGCTCCGACTGGGGTTTCTCGGCCACTGGGGCAGCGACGGGTCGGTCCCCGAGCAACGGCACACGGAGGCCGGCGGCGTCGACATGGTGCTCGAGAACGCGCTCTGCATGACCGACGAGGTCCGCCGTACCCTGGACGGTCACCTCCTCCTGGATCGCGCCGAGATCGACCGAGCCGAGCGCATGTTCTTCGACGAGGTGCCGCCCAACGACGGTCACCGGAAGAACATCCTGCGGCCGCAGCATACGCACGTGGGCATCGGCATCGCGCTCCCGGTGCGCACGCCCACCGAGATTCCCGTGCCGTGCTTCGTCCAGGAGTTCACCGACCACTACGCGACCTACGAGCCGCTTTCGAAGACCGCCGCGCCACGACAACTGGTGCATCTTGCAGCGACCCTGGACCCGCGCATGACGCCCGGTGGTTTCGGCATCGCCCGGGTCGATCTGCCGAAGCCGCTGCCGCCTACCGAGCTCAATCGCCGACGCTCGTACCCGGTGCCGGCGCCATACCAGAACTACTGGCCCGCGGGCTTCAAGACGCCGGTCGTGGTGCAGGTCTCGGGTACCACGATGCGGGTCGACCTGCCGCTGGGCGACGAGCCGGGGCTGTACGAGATTTCCACCTGGGCCAAGCCCGCGAGCGGTGCCGGCGAGTACCGCATGATCGGCCTGCGCACAGTCCGCGTGGAACGCTGAACCAAGGGGATTATTCGCCGCGCGAGAGCTTGCGGCGGTCCCACAGGTCGGACCACGAGGTCGCGCACTCGACACGGGTCGTCGCGTCGAGGCCTGCGCACTGCGCCGCATCGAGGTAGGGACCGGTGGGGCGAAACTCCGAGAACTTCAGAAAGGGGGGCGCCCGCCTGCGCTGCGCGTCGAAGACCTTGGTCTCCTGCTCCGCGTCGGCCTTCTCGGCGTTGGCCTCCATGGCCTGGAGCTTGGCGAGGATGCTCTCGCGAATCCGGGGCTCCTCGGTGAGCGCGTAGGCCCGGCGCAAGTGACGCACGGTGGCGTCGCGGTCGCCGTAGCGAGAGAGGATCGAGGCTGCCGAGAGCGAACGATCCGCGTCACCACCAAGCTCGACAGCGCGTGCCAGAGCGCGCGCGCCCTCTTCACGCCACTTGTCCTTCTCCGCGTCGGAGGTGAGGAACGAGGGCGCGAGGAACGCAACGAACTGGCCGTAGTGCATCCACACTTCGTGGTCGTAGGGGCGCACCTCGGTGCCGCGCACCAGGTACTTTCGCGCGAGCCGGGCGTCGTCCTCGGTGCCGCGCGGGGGTCGATACACGAGCAAGGTATCCACGTACTGGTAGAGCGGCCGGTAGTCCTCTTCCAGGGCGAGGATGGCGTCGAGATATCGTGGCACGTCGAGCGGCCGCTTCTCGTGCACGTGGGTGCCGTACTCCACGAGCAACTTGCCCCACAGGTAGTCCACCGCCGCCGCGTCGTAGCCCAGCGTCGCCAGCCGGAGCTCGTCGGGAGGCGGAATGATGACCACGTCCTCCCGCTGCGTCACCGCATGCAAGTCGCCGGCGAGCGGCGCCTGCAAGAGCGCGATGCCGCCGCAGGCCACCGCCGCGACCGCAGCCGCGTACGCGACCTTCACTCGAACTCCGCGTCGACGTACATGCCCGGCTCGAGGTGCGGCGTGTCGCCGAGGACGCCGCGGAGCTCGAAGGTGCTCAATACGCCGTCGCCGTCGAGATCGCCGTGGGCGGTGGCGACGAAGCCCTTGCCTTGGTTGTCGAAGGAGAACGAGAACGCGTGGGGAACGCCTTCGCGGGTCGGGCGAAAGCCGAGCGCCTGCCAGGTAGGGTGGTCCCAGGTGCCGGCAGGATCTTCACGCAGGACGCCGCGCGGGACGTCGGCCGGCGTGAGCGGAGCGGAGACCGGAAGCGCGCCGACCGCGGTGGGAGCGGTGATGCCCGCAGGCAGGGCGCCCACTGCGCCCGGCTGGTGCGCGGCGTCGTAGGCGAGCGCCGCGACGCCGATGCGCTGGAGGCCGTCCACCGGCTCCACCAGGTGCGAGGCGTGCAGGTCGCGAAAGAACGTGGGGAGCGCCACGGCCAGGAGCGAGCCGAGCAGCGCGAAGGCGATGGCCATCTCGAGGGGCGTGAACTTTCGTCCCTTCGCCGCCATCTCACTCCTCCGTGTTCTTGGTCTCGACGGTGGGCGCGACCACCGCGTTGAGCTTGCCGTCGGGTGTCACCGACAACGAGAAGTAGGAGCGTTCGCCGTCGCCGTCCAGGTCTCCCTGCGCGGTGGCGGTGGCTTTGGCCTGGGCGCCGCTCCCGTCGGAGGTGAAGTTGTAGGCGTAGCACTGCGGCTGAACGATGGAGAAGCCGAGGTCCTTCCAGGGGGGGCGCGACCAGTCGGCAGAGGAGCTGCGGTACCGCTTTCCCTCCACTAGCTTGGCGTCCTCCGGGACGGGGGTCTTCGCCGACGTGGGAAAGTGGCGCATCGCGTGCGCAGCGTCGGGCGCAGCGCCCAGAGGCTGGGTGGCGTCGGAGGCGTCGTAGTAGGTGGCCGCGTTCTTCGCCAGGGTCGAGACCGCGCTCATGGCCTCGGCGGTCTTCGAGTGCTGCGTGTACCGGGCCACGCCGTACATGGCCAGCGCCGCCACCACCGCACCGAGCGTGAGGAGGTTCAGAACCTCCACCAGCGTCACCGCGCGGGCACGACGGTTCCGGACGGCACGGGGCCGCACGAGGACTCCGCCTCCACCACCTAAGAAGGACGCGCCGCAGAGGCGCGAAGAGCGCAAACGCACGCGGTCAGGATACCGGAATTCGCCCGGGCCGGGGGGAGAATCGCCCCGCGCGGCCCTCGTGGGCGCAGTGGCCACGCGCTTACTCGCGATGGAGGTCGACGTCGCTGGGTGACACTTTGGTGGAGCGCAAGGCATCTTCCGGCTCGTAGCTTCGCAGCTCCTCGACGTTCTCGTCGAGCGACTCTTTATAGGGGCGAACGTTGCCGCGCGGGGTCGAGTACTCGAGGAAGAGGTTGTCGTCGGTGGATACCGCGCCCCGGCCCTGGCTCACGCCTGCCACGTAGGCGTCGATGGCCTCGGTGTCGAGGATGCGGTCGGAGAGGACGTTCTCGGCGCGACCGTCGAAGAATCCGAGGGCCGTGGCAAGGGATTGCGTCTCGTTGACCTTGCGAATCGCGGGCAGCGTCGGCTGACAATCGTGGCGACACGCGACGATGATGCCCTGATTGCCGACGAAGTAGAGCCACACCCGGGGGAACACCGAGCGCACGGTGCCGAGCACGTAGGCGATGTCGAGAGTGCTGATGCGATGGAGCTGGATCCACTGCTGGAGCACGCCTTCCTTCGCCAGACGCTGGTCGACCAGCTCGTAGAACTCGCGGTTGTAGAGGGATGCGGCACCGGCGAACCAGATGCTGGAGAGCTCGATGGTGACGAGGTCGTACGACTTTCGCGACAGCATCAGGTGATTGCGACCGTCGGTGATGAGGGTCTTGACGTTGGGCGCGTCGAGCACCCGGCTGTTCACCGAGCCGAAGTGGGTGTGCGCGAGGCGAGCCACGTCGCGGCTCAGCTCCGCCACCTCGATCTCGGCGAACTGTGCATCATGCACGGTCCTAGACGAGACGCCGGTGCCCAGGCCGATGACCAGCGCCGAGCCCCGGTGCTCGGTGTGGATGAGCGGAACCAGCGCGAAGCCCAGCTGCGCCCGCATCTCGCCGTCGGGATCGTCGTCGCCCTGGAACTTGCCGTTGGTGAGCAGCGTGAGCACTCGCTTCTCGCCGCGGTACGACTCGGCAACGGCGGTCAGGCCGCCGTCGGCGCTCTCCGCGTGGTCCAGCACGTTGCCCCAGGGTTGGGCATGGAAGTACACGTTGGCGCCGGTGGAGAGGGTGGTCAGATCGAGCTGGCTCGGCTGCACCACGAACAGCGCGGCGCCCACCGCCACCGGACCGAGAACCCTGTAGTGCTCTCGCTTCTCGGTTGCAAAATACACGTAGATGCCGAGGCCCAGCGACACCGCCGCCAGCACGTGCAGCGAGCGGAGCGACTCGAACACCGGCAGGAGCACGAAGGTTCCCAGCAACGCGCCGAGGATGTTGCCGGCGGTGTTGAGGGCCATGCCGCGACCCATCCACAGGAGCTTGCGCTTGGGGTCGGAGATGGAGAGCGCCTCCATGACGATGGGGTAGCTGGCGCCGATGGCCGAAGCCACCGGGAGCATGGCGCCGGCGCACACGATGAAGCGGATGAACTCCCGCGGCGCGAACTTGTCGGTGTAGCCGAAGTTGTAGAAGCTGCCGAAGTAGTGGGGAATGGCGTTCCAGAGGAAGACCCCGCCGAGCACGGAGATGGCCACGAGCGCTTGGCAGGCGATCATTCCCACGCGCACCGAGTAGCCGCGCGCGAGCCACGCACGCCCCGCAGAGGAGCCGCCGCCGAGGCCCAGGAGGAAGGCGAACAGCATGAGCGAGAACGCGTAGGCGCTGTTGCCGGCCACCACCGCGAGCAGGTGGATGTAGGTCGTCTCCAGCGCCAGCGTTACCAGGCCCCCGACGCCGAGCACGATGAGCGCGGCCCGGGTGAGGCGCACGTCGCGCACGCCTTCGTCCGCCGAGGCGTCCTCGTCCGTCGTGGGCTCCGGCGTACGGCGGGCCAGGCGCTCCAGCAGGAAGCCGATGCCCGCCGCGCCGAAGTTGAGCCCGGTGGCGATCCAGGTGGTGCCGCGCACGTGGTACATGGGCAGGAGCACGTAGCCGGCCAGGAGCGCGCCGGCCGCGGCGCCCAGGGTGTTCGCGCCGTAGAGCAGGCCCACCGAGCGCCCGAGGCTCTCACGCTGGCGGTTCAAGTGGATGGCCAGCGCGGGCATGGTCATGCCCATGAGGATGGTCGGCGGGAGGAGGGCGATGGCGCCGAGCGCAAGCTGCAGTACAGTGAGCCAGGGGCTCTGGGTGTCGCTCCCCGCGGCGAGCGAGACGTACAGGCCGCGCACGAACCGGAACACCGACGGGCTCACCGCGCACAGGATGCCGACGCCCGCCTCGCAGAGGACGTAGATGCGCAGCGCCTGGGCCTTGCGCTTCTCGCCGAAGCGCGCGCCGATGTACGAGCCGAGGGCGAGGCCACCCATGTAGGTTGCAAGGACCGTGGTGGAGGCCTTGGACGTGCTGCCGAAGGTGTGCGCCAGCTCTTTGGCGAAGACCACCTCGTAGACCAGGCCCGCGAAGCCGGAGAACGTGAAGGCCGCCAACAGACCCCAGGGGAGCCGCGCCGTCACCACCGCGCCGGGCGCGGCGTCTTGCGCCAGACCGCCGCGGTCCACCGCATCGGCGTCGCCCACGAACAGGCCCGCGGGGAGCGACTCCGCGACCTTGAGGAGCCGCAGCTCGAGGAACCATGCGCCGCCCACCGAGAGCGTGGCCATGCCCGCCGAGATCCATCCGTGTGCCGCTACTGCCGGCGCCGCGCCGCGGATGAGCGCGATCCAGAGCAGCGTGCCCACCACGCCGAAGGTGAAGGCCTCCGAGCGCGCGCGGTTCTTCCACGAGACGGTGCTGCGAAAGGCGGCGCGCACGGCGAGCGAGAAGGGGAAGGCGATGACAAGATCGACGAGGTAGTGCCAACCCAGGCCCACCGTCGACATGAGCGTGAGCACGAGGAACGCCGCGCCGAAGATGCGGATCGCCTTGTTCTGCGGGCGGGCGTGCCAGTACAGCATGAGCGCCCAGGACGTGTGCAGCGACGGGATGCAGTTGCGCAGCTCGTTGGGCGCGTTGTAGGCCGGCGCGAACACCAGCTTGGCAACGTCGGGCGCGTGGCGCGGCCAGTCGTTCTCGAAGAAGAACCGCGGGCCGATGACCGGGCACAGGTGGTAGCAGAGGTACCCGAAGAACCCCACGGAGACGAAGGCGGTGAGCACGTCGCCGTCGTGGCGGCCGCGGGCCTTTTCCGCGGCGTACACCAGCGCCACCGCGAGCGGCAGCTCCACGTAGATGATGATGAGCGTCCACGTGAAGTTGGTGGAGGTCTGCACCCACCGCGCGAAGTGAAAGCCGGTGTCGGCGCCGAGGCCCATCTCCGCGGCGAAGGCCTGGGGGTCGAGGACCGTCGGATGCAGCAGCACGGTGAAGTGCAGGAAGAACGACGACAGCAGGATGAACACCGGCAGCATGGCCATCTCGGCCAGCGTGTCGAAGCGCTGGGTGCGCTCCTTGCCGCGCAGGCGAATGGCTTGCACCAGGGTCACCACTGCGCCGCCCACCGCCAGCCCCACGCCCACGCTCTGGGCCGTGCCCAGGATGGTGGTGGAGCGCCCGCGCCACATGGTCATGACGATCTCGGCGGCGAACCCCAGCGCGCAGCCGGCCGCCAGCTCCACCGTGCTCTTCTTCGCCCGGAGGAAGAACAGGAACGCGCCGAGCGCGGCCGACGCGAAGAACGCGTTGCCGGGCTTGATGAAGTAGAGCGCCGTCGAGTGGCCGTACTCGATGACGTCGAAGGCCCCGCCAAGCTCCGAGAGGAGGAAGATGACGAGAGCGAACTTGAGGGCCGTTCGGTGGAGGTTCATCGTCGAGCTGAGGCACTCGTAGACCAGGACCGGCCGTTTTTGTAGGCATTTCGCGTGGGCTTTCGATAACGTCCGAGGGGATGGCCGAGGCGCCGCCCCGAAGAAGATGGGTTCGTGCGGTCACGCTCGTGCTCGCGGTGGTGGCCATCGCCGTCATCGGCTACCGGCTGCGCTTCTACGATGCCTGCTCGGAGTCGCCGGTGGGACCACTCACGGCGCGCGTGTGGAATCCCGACGGCGGGTGCACGCTCTCGGCGGCCGAGGGACCGCGGACGCTCTCTGCGCCCGCCTGCGCCGCGCTCCGGTGCGAGCCGGGGCTGGTCTCGACCCTCGCGCGCGCTCGCTTGCCGTGGATCCTGGGGCTCTTCGCCATGTACCTCGGCGGCACCGCGGCGGCCGGCGCCCGATGGATGTTCATCGTGCGGCTCGCGGGCCTGCGCCTGCCTTTTCGCACCGCGTGGGCCACCTTCTTGAAGTCGCTCGCGGCGGGACTGCTCTTGCCCGCCGGGGTCGCCGGCGATGCTTTTCGCATCCTCGCGCTGACGGAGCTGGGGCTCTCGGTGGGCCCCGCCGCTTCCACCGTGCTCCTGGATCGCATCGTGGGCCTGCTCTCGCTGACGAGCATCGCGCTGGCGTTCGCGCTGCTGTCGGGGACGCACCTGGCGGTCGAGCTCCGCGTGGGGCTCGCGGTGGTACCGCTCGTACTCCTTCTCTCCGTCGCGGTACTGCGGTCCGGACCGGTGGCCGCGCTGGTGATGCGGGTCGGCATCCTCGCGCGGGTGCTCGGGCCGGTGGTCACGCTCTTGCGCGCCGACGGGTGGCGTCGTGCCCTCGCTTCGGCACTCCTGGCAAGCGTGGTGGTGAGCGCCACGCAGATGCTGCTGCTCCGCGGGCTGGTGACGGCGGTGGGGGCCGAGCCCACTGCGGAGAGCTGGGTCTACGTCGGTTCGGCGCTGGCCCTGGTGGTCGCGGCGCTGCCCGGGCTGCCCGGCGGAATCGGCACCGTCGACGCCACGATGGTCACGCTGTACGGAGCCGGCGGCGTCTCTCCCGCGGTCTCGGTGGTCGTGGCGATGCTGTATCGCGCCACCTTCTACGCGACCGGTTTCGTAGGGGCTGCGCTGGTGTTCCTCTCGCGCGGCGCCACCCGCGCCGAGCCGCCGGCGCCGTCAGCGAAGTAGCGACTCCTTGCGGTACCACGCGACGGTCTCGGCGATGGTCTCGCGGAGCCCGCGGGTAGGCCGGTAGCCGAGGCGCTCCCGAGCCTTTCGCAGATCGAAGGCGAGGTCTCCGCTCATGGTCCGCACGCGCGCAGAGCCCAAGGGCAGCTCCCGCGAGAGGAGCCGCGCGGCAATGTCGAGCGGCCACGCGATGGCCTTCGCGACGGGGAGGGGGATCCTCCGGCCGGAGATGCTGCGGCCGCGAACCTCTCGGGACACGATGTCGACGGTGTCGCGAAACGGAAGTGCCGGGTCGTTGGCGATGTTGAATGCCTCGCAGCCGTCGATGGTGGCGTCCGCCGCGGCGATCATCGTGTCCACCAGGTTCCCGACCCACAGAAAGTCGATGCGGTTGCGCCCGTCGCCGATGAGCGCGAAGCGACCCGACTGGATGGCCCGACACAGAGAGAGGAAGTTGTAGGTTTCGCCGGGGCCGTATACGGTGGGAGGTCGCAGAATGACGGCCTTCCGCTGCTCCCGCTCCACCGATTCGAGGACCAGGTGATCTGCCTCCAGTTTCGCCTTGCCGTACTCGGTCTCCGGGCGGCACGGGGTGCTCTCGTCGATGGTCCCCAGCGGTCGTATGCCGATGGCGGCGATGCTCGACATCTGGATCCAGCGAACGTGGGCCGGAAGCGCGCCCAGCAGGTTCTGGGTCTGCGGCACGTGCGCGCGCGGGGCGCGGTAGTCCACGGCGTTGTGGAACACGACGTCGCAGTCCGACCCGACGTCGCGCAGCGAGGCCGCGTCGGAGAGGTCGGCGACCACGTACTCCACGGCGTCTCCCAGAATGCCTCGCGCCCGCGCAGCGTCGCGCACGACCGCGCGCACCGGCGTTCCCATTTCCCGCAGTTTGTTCACCAGGTGGTGCCCGATGAAACCGCTCGCGCCCGTCACCAGCGCCTTCTTCATGCCGTGAGACTATCATGAACGTCTCGATTCTTGTCCCGGCCCACAACGAGGCCGAGAACATTCAAACGCTCCTCGAGTCCATCTTGCAGCAGGAGCTCACCACCGCCCGCGTGGTCGAGGTGGTGGTGGTGGCGAGCGGGTGCACCGACGACACCGCAGAGCTGGCGCGCGCCATGGCGCGGGGGCGGCCCGGCATGCAGGTGCACGTACAGGAGCGCCGCGCCGGGAAGGTGGCCGCCATCAACGAGTACCTGAAAATGCGCGATCCGCGCGCGCACGTGGTGGTCTCGTGCAGCGCCGACCTCCGCCTCGCCCCCGATGTCATCCAGAAGGTCGTGGACAAGTTCACCGCCAATCCGAAGATCGGAATGGTGGGCGCCAAGGTGGTGCCCGACAACGACCCCTCACAGACCATGGGCAAGGTGGTGCAGCTCCTGTGGGCCATGCACCACGAGGTGGCTCTCGAGCACCCCAAGATGGGCGAGCTCATCGCCTTTCGCGCGGACCTCATCGAGCGGGTGAGCGAGCTCTCCGTGGTGGACGAGGCATCGGTCGAGGACATCGTGCGCTCCAAGGGCTACGAGCTCGGCTACGTCGCCGATGCGGTGGTCACCAACCACGGCCCCGAGAAGCTCGCGGAGTACTTCGAGCAGCGCCGGCGCATCGCCCGCGGCCACTACTGGCTGGAGTTCGCGTTCGGGTACGAGGTTTCCACACTCGACCGCGGCGTGCTCCTGCGCGTGGCCAAGAAGATGTACGACGCCGAGGATACGCACGGTCGCCGCGCCCTCGCGCTGGCGGTGGGCGTCGAAGTGGCGGCGCGCGCAGCCGGATTCGTTGACGCCCGCATCCTGGGGGGCAAACATCGAACCTGGACGCAGCTCCGGAGCACCAAGAAGCTCCGCCCGCAGTAGCCCGAACCCGTGCCCCCCGCGCCAACCGAGAGCGAATCCCCCAGCCATGAAATTGCCCATCCTCGCCCGCTTGGCCGGCTACCGCGTGGAGCACGCGACGGGTCGCGCACGCCAGCTGCCCATCAACCTCACGGTGTCGGTCACCTACAGCTGCCCGAGCCGC